>DATIXS010000266.1:0-9708 GCA_035518335.1 Candidatus Acidiferrum sp. | reverse complement strand
ACCGTACTGGAAACTAACAGCTTACGCTATTCAAGCTGAAAATTGTGGCTTTGATAATCTTTGGATAACAGATCACTTTGGTAATCGTAATGTCTACGTTACCCTTGCAGCCGCGGCTATGTACACAAACAAAATTATCTTCGGGACAGGCGTAACCAACCCATGGATGGTCAATCCGGTCATAACCGCACAAGCAATAGCAACATTAGACGAACTAGCCCCAGGAAGAGTTGTGCTTGGAATGGGCGCGGGAGACAAAACTACTCTTGAAGCTGTTGGTATAGACATGGGCAAGCCGTTAGCTGCAGTAAAAGAATCGATCGAAATGTTCCGAAAACTAACCGATGGAGAAAAAATCGCTTTTCAGGGCGAAGTTTTCAAAGCTGCAGGTGCCAAATTAAACTTCAAACCAGCAAACAAGATTCCAGTCTACATCGGCGCTCAAGGACCAAAAATGTTAGAGCTAGCCGGAAAAATTGGCGACGGAGTTCTCATTAACGCTAGCCATCCAAGCGACATAGAATTTGCGGTTAAAATGGCCAATGAAGGCCTGAAACAAGCAGGCAAATCACCCAGCGACGTTGATATAACAGCTTATACTTCATTCTCAGTTAATGAAGATCCTAAAAAAGCAGTAAAAGCAGCAACACCAGTTGTAGCCTTCATTGTTGCAGGCAGTCCACCACCTGTACTTGAAAAACACAAAATCGAAGTATCGAAAGCAGACGAAATACGCGCAGGTCTGAAAGTAGGCGATTTTCCCAAAGCATTAGCAGCTGTGACTCCTGAAATGATTGATGCTTTCTCAATTTGCGGCACACCAGATACTTGCATTGAGAAAATAGCCTGTCTTCAAAAGATCGGCATCGGCCAATTTGTAGTAGGTTCACCGATTGGCACTAACGTGAAGAATTCTATCGACTTAATCGGCAAAAAAATCATTCCCCATTTTAAAAGCTAAATTTTAGAAAGCGCTCTTATGAGCGCCTATCTAAATATTTTTAAGTTACATTCTAGCTGACTTTCAGAAAGAACAATGTAAGTTTGCCGTTAGACTTCTGGCGGTTGAATTATGGCAGTTTATGCAGTCGTGCCTGTGAAACATCTAGATGCTTCAAAGAAAAGGCTTTCTTCAGTTCTGACTCCGAAAGATCGCCGAAATCTCACTTTGGTTATGCTTGAGGACGTTTTGTCTGCCATTAAAGCTTCCACTGTTCAAAAGACAATAGTGGTGGGAAGTGATATTGCCGTTCGCAGACTTGCAGAAAAATTTCTCGCTTTTTACATTGATGAAGAAACAACAGGTTTAAACCTAGCTGTCTTAAACTCAATCGATTGGTGTATGCGAGAAGGCGCTGATTCTGTACTTGTCTTACCAGCCGATGTCCCTTTAATATCTCCAAAAGACATTAACACAATAATTGCCCTTGGAAACTATAAGGAACCAATTGTAGTTTTGTCTCCTTCAAACAACGGCGGCACTAATGCTCTATTTCAAAAACCTCCGCAAGTAATTATTGCTCAATTTGGTCCAAGGAGCTTTGATAAGCATATGAAACAAGCTCGAAGCAAAGGAATCTCCTTGAAACTTCATTACTCTTCATCTGTAGCACTTGATATCGATTCAGAACAAGATCTTAAGAGATTATTAGAAACTCAAAACAACACACGCTCTAAGCAATTTCTGGCTCAGGTTTTGCCAACAAAAAATTCACTCTGAAATAAACCTCAGCAATGTAGATTGACGAACTAATAGCATAACGTTGTCTCAGATTCAATGTTCAAAGGTTAATTCTTTTTAGGCTTTGATAAATCCTTATTTAGCCGTTCTATGAAGAACTAAAGATATGTCAATTGAACAGATTGACAAAATAATAGACAAATACATCAATGAAAAAGGCGTTTTGATACAATTATTACTTGATATCCAAAATGAACTTAACTGGATACCTCAAGAAGCCATAATGGAAATCAATAAGCGACTGAAGATACCTGTTAGCGAAATTTATCGAGTTGCCAGCTTCTATACTGCTCTTAGTCTTACCCCGAGAGGAAAACATCTTGTTAGGGTTTGCACAGGAACCGCATGTTACATCCGCGGAGGTGCCACAATTTTAAGTTCAGTTGAAAATATATTGGGCATCAAGAACAAAGAAACTTCAGCTGATAGCAAATTTACTCTAGAAACGGTAAATTGTCTAGGTTGCTGTGCTCTTGGTCCCGTCGTTGAAGTAGATGGCAAATATTATGGAGTACCCACGCCTAAAAAAGCTAAGGAACTTCTATCTCACGTGAGTTAGTGTGGAGGATTAATTAGACTTGTTACCTTTAAAATCAGCTTCTGATTTGGAAACACTCAGAAAAGAACTTCATGATAAAAGAGACCCCCACAGGCAAGCTGTAGCAATATGTGCAAGCAGTTGCGAAACGAGGGGTGGAAAAGAAGTTGTCACAGCCTTCCAGGATGAGATTAAAAAACAAGGACTTGAAGGTAAAGTCGATATTCGTGGAACAGGTTGCTTGGGACTCTGCGAGCAAGGACCCATTGTGATTGTTTACCCCCAAGCAGTGCCATATTTCAAAGTAAAGGCGGCGGACGTACCAGACATCGTTTCAGAAACTTTAGTTAACAAGAATCTAATTCAAAAACTTCTTTACGTTGACCCGCAAACTGGCAAAAAAGCAATGCAGTTATCTGACATTCCGTTCTATAAATATCAAAGTAGGTTGCTTCTGGAAAATAATGCAACAGTCGATCCCAAAAAGATAGATGATTACATTGCGCTTGGCGGATATAGGGCTCTATCAAAAGCCTTGTTTGCAATGACGCCTCAGCAGGTGATGGATGAAATCAAAAAATCCAAGCTTCGAGGCAGAGGTGGAGCTGGATTTCCAACTGGCCCTAAATGGGAAACGACACGCAATGCACCTGAAGAACCCAAATACATCATTGTTAACTGCGATGAGGGTGATCCTGGAGCGTTCATGAATCGTGCGTTAATGGACGGCAATCCTCACAGCATTCTTGAAGGTTTTATTATTGGTGCGTACGCAATCGGTTCCCATGAAGGCTTCATTTACGTTCGGCAAGAGTATCCTCTTGCAGTGGAAAACATGCAATTAGCTCTTGATGAAGCTGAAAGATATGGTCTTTTAGGCAAAAATATATTGGGATCAGGTTTTGATTTCAAAGTTAAAATACATAAAGGCGCAGGTGCCTTCGTCTCAGGTGAATCAAGCGCACTCATGACAGCCATTGAAGGAAGAGTTGGTGAACCGAGACCCAAATACACGCACACTGCAGAAAAAGGACTATGGGATAAACCAACTGTACTGAACAATGTTGAAACTTGGGCAAATGTGCCACTCATAATAAACAACGGCGCTGAATGGTTCACCAAGATAGGTACCGAAAGTAGCAAAGGTGCAAAAATTTTTGCTTTAGCGGGAAAAGTGAATAACACCGGCTTAGTTGAAGTAGCACTCGGCACGCCGCTTAAAGATATTATTTATACCATGGGAGGGGGCATCCGAAAAGGCAAGAAATTCAAAGCTGTTCAAGCGGGTGGACCTTCAGGTGGTATTGTTCCGGCTCAATGTTTGGACACACCCGTGGACTTTGACGAGCTCAAGAAACTTGGTGCCATCATGGGTTCAGGCGGCTTAATTGTCATGGATGAAGATACATGCATGGTAGATGTAGCCAAGTACTTCATAAACTTCCTTTGCGATGAATCATGCGGCAAATGTGTCCCCTGCCGAGAAGGCCTCAAACAAGCTCGCAAAATCCTCACAGACATAGTATCAGGTAAAGGCAAAGAAGAAGACATTGAAAAACTTCGACAAATCGCTGAGGCTTCAAGTTCTTCTGCATTATGTGCATTAGGGCAAACTTCTGCAAACCCGATGCTTACGACTCTTCGTTATTTTGCTGATGAGTATGAAGCTCATATCAAGGAAAAAAGGTGTCCAGCCTTGTCATGCCGGTCCCTTATTAATTTCTATATTGACCCTGCTAAGTGCACTGGATGTACTTTATGCGCTAGAAGTTGCCCTGTTCAAGCCATTAACGGCGAAGTGGGCAAAATCCACATTATTGACCAGTCAAAATGCATTAAATGCGGAACATGCCTTGAAGAATGTAGGTTCAAAGCTATTACAAAAATTTCAGGAAAACCAGTTCCACCCCCAATTCCTGATGAAGAACGGAGAGTAAAAATACAAGCTAAGCAGGCGAAATAAAATGGCAGTAGCAAACACAGAACCGAACTTGAAAAAAATCACGTTGAAAATAGATGGCCAAGAGGTAACTGCCTCAGAAGGTTCAACTATTCTTGATGCGGCAAAAGGTATTGGAATAAACATTCCAACGCTTTGTTATCATAAAGCTCTTTCTCCGTTTGGATCTTGTCGTTTGTGTTCAGTAGAAATTGTTGATAAACGTGGAAGAAGTCGAATTGTTACATCCTGCAACTACCCAGTTGAAGAAGGATTGGTTGTTTATACTAAATCTGAAAAAACCATCAAAGTCCGCAAGTTATTGTTAGACTTGCTTTTGGCTCGAACACCAAACGTCCAAAAGATCAAGGATTTAGCACATGAATATGGAATCGAAAAATCAAGTTTTTGGACAGCAGATGAAAACGAAGACTGCGTACTCTGCGGATTGTGCACTCGCGTTTGTGACGAGTTAGTTGGTGTCAACGCCATAGACTTCGCTAATCGTGGAGTAGAGCGAGAAGTATCTACACCCTACCATACTTTCTCAAATGACTGCATAGGTTGCGGCGCATGCGCCATGATTTGCCCAACAAAGTCAAAGCGAACAAGGACTAACACATACCCCACACTAGAGGAAGATGGCAAAAAAATTAACCAGCAATTCTTGAAGGGCACTTATGATGAGACGCTTGGTGTTTATAGCCAAATGTTCTCTGCGAAAAGTTCTGTCGGTGGGCAAGATGGCGGAGTCGCAACTTCATTAATGATATCAGGTATGCAAAAGAGCATATTTGACTCTGCCGTCGTAGTTAACCGATTGGAAGGCTATCAAGCTGGTGCAGTTGTAGTTGAAAATGCGGATGATTTAGCGAAAGCTAAAGGTACAAAGTATCTCCGTGTAAAAATGCTTTGGTTGTTGAACGATTTAATTTCTAAGGGCAAACGCAAAATCGGAGTTATAGGTACACCTTGTGAAGTTCGCGGCGCAAGAAGAATTCAGCAGACTTTGCTTACAAAATACCCTGATTTGCAACTTACAATTGTGGGACTATTCTGTTTCGAGGCATTCGATTATGACAAGCTTAAGATTGCGGTTCAAAAGCAAATGGGTATCGACTTAGACAAAGTTGAGAAGACCCAGATACATAAGGGCAAGTTCATAGCTACGTCGGAGGGAAAAGACTACGCTGTTGCAGTGAAAGATTTAGGGTCCGCTCAAGAGCATGGATGCAACTTCTGTGACGATTTCAGTAACAAATACGCCGACATATCTGTGGGTTCTGTTGGAAGTCCAGATGGTTACTCTACGGTAATTGTACGTTCCGAAGTTGGCGAAAAGCTTCTGGAAAAGCTACAGTTGACGACTGTTGAAGTTAACAGGGACGAAATTGTCAAGCTGGCAACTTTGAAGCTAAACCGTGCAAAGAAAAACTTTGCCAAGATAATTCAGACGGAGACATCTGCACAATTTCCAGTTCCGACTCCAAACCAGCAATAGGTTTTTTCTTTATTTTTTGAAGGATTATTCGTATTCTTATGTATAATTACGGTTGCGGTGCAGAAAATTTTCTAACAGCTTGTTTTGGGTTGCTTTCTTGATTTAGGGCTTGGAATGTTTGCAGGTTGAGCCAAAAAAAGTCAAGGAAAGTCAAAATAAGTCAAAAAAAGGTAAAAAAAGTCAAAAGCCATCAAACCATTTTGTTAATGACCGCGTGTTCCCAAATGAAGACTCAAATGCCTCTCTAAAACGAATGTTAATCTCAAAAAGAGAAAAGCTCTACTTAGCTATTTCATATACCCAGTCGCAGTCTCCAATTGGACCTGGCTTACGAATTTCTTTCAATCGAACATTCTTGATTTTTAGGTTTTCTACAAGTGCCCCAACTGGAAACATAGACATTGCGCAAGCCGGTATAATGCCGTATTTTTCTTTCACGAGCTTACCGTGGCAAATGTAGCAGCCCCGATTTTTCACAATGTATTCCTGCCCCTGCCTTTCCACAGTAACGTTTTGGGCAAGCTTCAGATCATCGCGGAGGTAATTTGCGATCTGTTCCATCAAGTTCTCTATGTTTTTTGCTGGAGACACGGTTTTCCCCCAGGTTTTTCCCAGTGTCATGCTTGCTTTTGCGAATACTTTCTGATTTTCTTCGCCCAATGCGCCTTGAATAGCGCATAAGACTTCGAAGACGGGTTTTTGCGGAATCATTTTTTCTTCAGACATTTTCTTTTTTACCAATTACATTTTTTGAGGTTATGAAAAAAACTAATTTTAATCTTTGAGCTCTGTAGTATATAAGATTTTAAGCGAAAGCTAAATACCATGGTTTTCACCGCGCTAAAATGAGTAAAGAAACAAAAGAGAACCTTAAGAGGTTAAAATTAATGCTTTAACCGAGGTCATGGCCTCAATTGCAATTGTGAGGAGAGGAGTTACCACTGATGTATTTTTGGGGGTTTGCTTCGAAAGATTTTTTGCATCCTGGAGCGCAGAAATAGTAGTATTTGCCTTGGTAGATTGTTTTGTACTTTGCAGTTTTCTCATCAACGTCCATATTGCATACCAAGTCTTTAGCCATACTTTTTTCACCTCCAATGCTTATTGTTTTGTAACTAGATTTTTGGTTTGAATCTTCTGAGGAGTGAAGCGTTGGTAACCACGGTCACTGAGCTGCTTGCCATGGCTGCTGCTGCGTACACTGGGTTAAACAGGACATGAATGATAGGGTAGAATGCGCCTGCTGCCAAGGGAACGAGGATGATATTGTAGAAGAATGCCCAGAATAGGTTCTGCCGGATTTTCTTCATCGTTGCTCGGCTTAACTGGATTGCTACAACTACATCTCGCAAATCGTTCTTTATTAATACAATGTCGCCTGTTTCAATAGCCACATCTGATCCGCTGCCCACAGCTATCCCAATGTTTGCCTGGGCTAATGCGGGTGCATCGTTTATTCCGTCTCCCACCATAGCTACAACTTTGCCTTCTGCTTGAAGCTTCTTTATCTCTGTTGCTTTTTCGCTTGGAAGAACCTCTGCAAAGACGCGGTTAACGCCTACCTGCGCTGCGATGGCTTTGGCTGTTCTTTGGTTGTCGCCCGTAATCATGATGACTTCGAATCCCATCTGCTGAAGGGTCTTTACTGCATCGGCGGAGTGCTCCTTTAAGGTATCAGCCACCGCTATCAAACCCGCAAACTGGTTGTCAACGGCGAGGAGCATTGCGGTTTTGCCTTCTTTCTCTAACACCGACATTTTACCTTCAAGCACACTGATGTCCAAATTGTTTGCTTCCATCAATTTTCGGTTGCCTAACAATATTTTAGTTCCTTTATGCTCAACCTCCACTCCATATCCTGGCAGGGCATTGAAGACATCAGGCTCATCAATCTGGATGCCTTTCTCTTTTGCTCTTTTCAAAATGGCTGCTCCCAGTGGATGCTCTGAGTTTTTCTCTGTGATACCGGCTAGTTGCAAAAGTTGGTCCTCATTGAACGTTCCATTTGGGATGAGATCTGTGACTTCGGGCTCCCCTTTGGTTAGTGTTCCGGTTTTATCAAATACTACCGTTTGAAGTTTATATGTCGCTTCCAATGCTTCGCCATTTTTGATTAGAATTCCGTTTTCTGCTCCTTTTCCGACGCCCACCATTATCGCTGTGGGAGTGGCAAGCCCAAGAGCGCAAGGGCAAGCAACTATTAACACTGCGATGAAAACTGTGAGTGAGAAGATAAATGACGCTCCGACAATAAAGTACCATATCAACGCTGAAAGTGTCGCTGTAATTATAATGGCTGGAACAAAATATCCCGAAGCAATGTCGGCTAATCTTTGAATAGGTGCTTTCGAGGTTAACGCATCTTCGACCATGCTTATAATTTGTGCAAGAACCGTGTCTTTGCCAACTTTGGTGGCTTTGAACTTTAGCATACCTGTCTTGTTTATGGTGGCTCCAATGACTTGATCGCTGATTCTCTTTTCGACCGGGATGCTTTCGCCCGTAATTACTTTTTCATCCACCGCCGAGTAGCCTTCAGTAACAGTGCCATCAACGGGAATTTTTTCTCCTGGTCTAACGACGATAATTTCGCCTACTTGTACGTCTTCAATTGGAATTTCCTGTTCCTCGCTGTTGCGGATTACTCGTGCCGTTTTTGCTTGGAGACCCATGATTTTTCGGATGGCTTCCGAGGTTCTTCCCTTGGCTACGGCATCTAAGAGTTTTCCCAGCAAAATGAAGCTCATAATCATAGTGGCTGTATCGAAGAATACTCCTGCACCGGGGAAAACGTTTGGGGCAAAGGTTACGATGGTGCTGTAGATCCATGCGGTGGATGTTCCCATTGCAATTAAGGTGTCCATGTTAGTAGTCTTGTTTCGTAGTCCTTTGTAGGTGCCAACGTAGAAGGTCCAGCCCACTATAAACTGAACTGGCGTTGCAAGTAGGAACATTAGGATGTTGTTTTGCTCCATGGGTAGAGGTGAGAGCCACATTAAAACAAGGATTGGAATAGTCAGAGCAACGCTTGTGGCTAAGAGGATTTTTAGGTGTCGAATGTGGCGTTTGCGTTCTTCACCCGCTGTGCCCTCGTGGGTTTTTTGTTGTTGTTCAATTACTTGGTATCCGCTGTCCAGGATGGTTTTTTTGATGCTTAGCAAGCTGATTTGCTGGGGGTTATATTCGACCGAGACGCTTTCAGCGGCAAAGTTGACGACTGCATTATAGATTCCTTCGCGATTGCCCAAGGCTTTCTCAATGGTTTTGGCACAGTTAACACATGACATGCCACCGATTTGGAGGACGATTTTTTCGTGAATTACATGATAGCCTGAGTCAGTGATGACGTTTTCGATGGTTTTTTGGGTGATAAGATCCGGGTTGTAGACAATTAGCGCTTGTTCAGCGGCGAGGTTTACGGTAGCTTGGGTTACGCCTTTTAGTTTAGCGAGTTCCTTTTCAATGGTATGTGCGCAGTTTATGCAGCTCATGCCACCAATGTTGAGGGTGATTTTTTTGTTTTTTTCTTGACTCATGCTATTGCTCCGATTTATAGAGAGCCTTTATAGTTACTTGTTGTTGGGCAACCTACACACTTTTTGTTTTCATAGCTTTTGCATGGGTCGCATTCCACGTTGCAGGGTGCAACCTTTCTTTCCTCACGTGCCAAGTTTTCTCTTATCTGAAGAAAGGGTGAAAAATAGATATCACTTACAGGGTAGAATTCTGATCTTCGGATTCCTTTGCTACATCTCAGCGAACATTTCTCTATTGAAATGCTTTCAAGCGTCTGTCCAGTTTCTGCAACAACAAGAGCCATTAGGTTGAAACCGCCTATCGTTTTAAAAATCTGAACTATCCTAGGACATTCTTCAAAACGGTCAAGGACATCTTGCATCGCTTCTGCACTCTCCATTTCAAGCATTACAAATGCTGGATGAAGCCCAAGCGCGCCTGGGTTTACCAAAGCTGATATTTTGATTACATCT
>DATIXS010000265.1:0-4744 GCA_035518335.1 Candidatus Acidiferrum sp. | reverse complement strand
AGGTGACGTTTCAATCTTTAAGTTGAGGTCACTTAAGGAAGCTATTCATGAGTTGGGACACACTTTAGGTCTGCATCATTGTCGCAGTAATTTTTGTGTTATGCATTTTTCTAACTCTATTTTTGACACAGACAAAAAGCAAAGCTTATTGTGTGACCAATGTTATTTGCAAGCGGCATTAGCTATTAGCAATTTAGGGTAAGCAACCTTGACCGAACCGGATAAAACTTTGACTAAATCTGATACGCAAGATAAATTTAAGTTTCAAATTGTTTATTTAGTGCCTATACTGGCAAGCTTAATCTTCGGTTTAGGCTGCGCATATCTGCTAGCACCACAACCGACACAGAATGTTCAAGTCACTATTTTTCAAGGAGATACAGCTTCGGGGGCAGTTGGAAATGCATCTTACTTTGTTATTTTAGTAGCAATTAGCGCAGCATTATTCTATATTCTGATTAAGCGAAAAAGCAAAAAAATCATCAAAGCTTTAATAGTTGTTGCCATGACAACCGCATCCTTGCTTTTATCGGTAATTTATCTGTCAACGATTTTTTCTGATTTGATCTTAATCGTTGTCCCGTCCATAATTATTACCGTGCTTTTTGATCTGGCTATTTTCCGTTTCGGAAGCATACCTAGAAACATTGCCGTGGTTGGAATTGGCGGAGCATTGGGTGTTTTTTTTGGCAAATTCATTCCTCTCTATAGTGCAGTGTTGATTCTTGCGTTCTTGGCAGTGTATGACGTGATTGCGGTTTATCGGGGGCATGTGGGAAAAATTGCTCAATCTCAATCAGCATCAGGATCAGGTTCTGCACTCGATGAGCTCCAAGGGTTAAGCTTCTCATTTAAGGACATTCAGATGGGGTTAGGCGACTTAGTTTTTTACTCTATGCTGACAGGAGCCATTTTCTTCGGCTTTCCACAAAGCATTTTGCCAACTGTAGCAGCGATAATCGGTATTTTAGCAGGTTCAATAATAACCTTTTTTATGCTTGGGCGAAAAGGAATTTTCCCAGGATTGCCCTTCCCAATCATGCTGGGCTTAACAGGTGGACTCATTACTGGATTTTTGATTCTTCCTCTTCTTCTTTAGTTAAGTTGTTTTTGTCAATAAAATCCGCTAGCAAAAATTTACCTATTTTGCTTTTATGAAAAGCTTAAAGAGAGAAGTAGCCCCACATAAAATGTAGTGTTGCAAATGGAGAAATCGACAATAGCAATTGTGAAAGGCGAAAGAGGACATGAACCTGTCTTCAAAGCGCTTGACTTGATAAATTACAAATCCTGTTTGTCCAGTTACAAGAAAGCGCTCATAAAAGTCAATTTCATAACTACTAAAAAATGGGATTCAGGTGCAACAACCGACCCGATAGTAGTTGAAGCTATAATAAAAAAACTCAAACCTCTCGGACTAGAAGTTTACGTGGTTGAATCAGACGCAACTGTAACCAATGCTGACAAGGCCTACGAAGCCACAGGCATGAAAGAAATGTGCGAAAAGAACGATGTGAAGTTCCTAAATTTGCGACATCAAAAAGAGAAAATCAAAATTCCCATCCCAGGATGCGAAACATTAGGAAGCATCACAATTCCAAAAATAATAACTGAATCGGCTGTAATTAGTGCTGCAAAACTCAAAACTCATATGGCAACAAAAGTCACTTTAGGCATGAAAAACATGTTTGGACTTTTGCCAGACAAATTCAAAGCAAAATATCATGCTCGAGGCATAAGCAGCGTCATAGTAGACATTAACACTGTTATCAAACCCGCATTAACAGTAATAGATGGTTTCGTGGGCATGGAAGGTCGAGGCCCAACCGACGGAACGCCCGTCAAAATGGATTTGATAATTGCAGGGAAAGACGTTGTTGCTACAGATGCAACTGCAGCTAGAATTATGGGATTCGACCCAAAGGAAATCTCGCACATCAGAAGAGCCGGCGAGAAAAACCTGGGAAACATCGATAACATAGAAATCCTAGGATCAAAACTTGAAGACGTTACACGAGTGTTCAAAAAAAGCAAGGTAACCTAACTCCTTAATGCATAAGCTGAGAGCGATCAATGTAGCAATTGTCCTATTTACAATATAGCAAGCACAAGGATAATATAGAGAATAACTAAATCATGTTTGACTTGAAGGTGCGGTTGCCATCAAAAGCAAAATAAGCAGCATCGGATATGTTAATAAAATCCAAGAAAACATTTTGAGTATTAAACATAGAGAACTTTCACCCTTGTATGAAGAGTTAAAAGCGGCTGACTGCGTAATCTGCGGCGGGTCAGGCCGATCTCTTTACTCCCTAAACGCTGCTTTGAGCCAAATTGCTTTGAGCCAAGTTGGCTGGAGAAACAAGGTGATTTTAACGCCTGATGACCCAGGTTTCCCTGGAAAAAGCATGTATGATGCAGCAATGGATCTCTCGAGGCGCTACAAGAAAACCTTGCTTTTGATAAATTCTGGAAGCGGCTACTCAGATGACCCATTGGTCATGGCTCAAGATTTAGCTAAATATATTGAAGAAAAAAAATCGAACAAGTTTTCAATGGGTCTTTTCACTTCTGCAATTAATTCGCCTTTAGGGAAAATAGTAAGCAAATACGGAAACGTAGTTGAGCTTAAAGGACGGGGTAAATCCAAGCCTGGCACTGAATATAGTGAAACAGGCATGATGGGCGACATCTTTGAATTAGGTACTCTCGAGCTTTTGAACAGCATGATTGAGGCTATTTTCCGAAATCTAGAAGTCGATGATGTTTTTCGGCTTTGTGTGGAAGAATTTGAAAAAATCGGTGAAATGATAGATTCGAACGTTACCTCAGATACCTACACTCAACTTGTAGATGTCCTTGAAAAACGAACCAACGTATTTTTAGGTGGAAAAGGCACAGCTAACGAAATTGCCAAAATGACAGGCGTGAGACTCTTCCACATTAAAAGTTTTCTAGGCGACAACGTCTACATTACAAGAGGAGTCAATACTCCGCATCCAAGAGCAGGAGACCTCGAAATCCTCTTATCATATTCAGGCGAAACAAGACCTGTAATCATATGGGCAGACGTTATTAAGAAATTTGCAGGAGTAGTATTTGCAATGACAACTTCAGCTGAATCTACGTTGGCGAAAAAAGCTGACCTAAAAATTATTCTCCCAGAAGAAGCAAAACCGCTTACGCCAAGACGCTTTTACACAAGAGCAGCATATGTGTTAAGCCCTGTGCCAGTAAAATTAGCCGAACGTCTTGGACAAAGAGGCCTGAATCTGCCTGAGTACATAATCAGCTGGTACCACTCGGTAACACAATAAACGCTCCATTTTCTTAGAATTTTACTCGACACAAGTGTCCTTCTTCTAAGATTAAAATTCGCTCAAATCCAAAACGGTTTCCCAAAAACAAAATCAGTCAAAAACACTGCGAAATCACCATTCTCTGCATAAACTTCTCCAATTTCACTATTAACGATAATCTTGACTTTCTTGCTAATTGATTCTGCTACCATTTCAGCAACACCCGCATTTTTGCCTCCATCAGAAAGCTTCTCCTTCAAGAGGACAGCTACGTCGGTTGTTTTCCGTGGCACCATAACTACCCAGCGTCCATCCTCAATGTAGGGTCCAGAAATCACGGTCTTGTTGTTGGCATATTTTGTTAGAAAATTTTCGCCTTCAACTTCTCGCTCAAGCGGCGGACCAAGATGTTTTTTGATGTTGGGCAAAATGTGCCGTTCCAGATCAAAAATAAAAATGCTCAGCGTTTTTTCGTTGCTCCAAACAGTATCTTTGAGAATTTTGTAACCATTTAACTCTATCAGTTTGTGAAGCGCCCGTTTTGATCTGTAGAGTTGCCCCCATAAAACGTCGGGAACGGTGGAAGCTTGATCAATGACCAGAAACAAGAGGGACGAGCCGCGGTTCTTCAATTCGCTTTGTAGACCAGCAATAGGGAAAGCAGTTGTCTTGGGCGGATAAAAAAACGCCATACTAGGTTTTTTTAGGAATGCTCTGGCTGCACCAACGAAATCAAAAAGTTTTTGGGGTTGTACTGGTGAAGCTACATTTCTTCCTTTGTCAACTGGGTCGATGATTACCATCGGCTCGGAAAAAAGCAATGAAACGTCTCTTTCTCTGTTTACATAGTAGTTTTCTATGTCTACAATCACCCGTTTACTGTAACGTGCAAACGCTTCTATGGTCAAGGCGAAAGAGCGGTATTTCATTATCAATAGTTCACAAAGGTACCCACTGAATCCACCGATTTTAATTTCCGCGCCGTAAACGCCCGTTCCCTGCATGAATTTTTTTAGAAGCCGGACCTCACCCTGCAATTCTTTACCAAGATTCTTTTTAATGTAGTCTGTGTGGTAAGGGGTGCGGTCGGTAGCGCTTTGCCATTCACCAAGCATCGTATCGTAACAGGGCACAATGTCAACACGGTAATCCTCAACCTTCAGCTGAAGATACGGGTGCTCAGCGAAACGTTCAATCTGCTCGTATGATCCAGCTGCGTTTTTTGCAATTCTTAAAGCTACGTTACCAAAGTGTTTACGGGGAATCGATGTAGGTAAACGCATAAAAATGTCGATGTCTGGATTTTCCTTAAGCCACGTATCTTTTGCAACCGAACCCTCTACTCTCACCACTGCTTCGATTCCTTCTTGTCTGCAAGCCAATGACACTTTAAGCTCTAACTCCCGAGTAATTGCCTCTACTTTTACCCGGTCCTCTTTACTCGG
>DATIXS010000264.1:0-3410 GCA_035518335.1 Candidatus Acidiferrum sp. | reverse complement strand
TCGTAGATGAAACTTGCTTAAACGAGGAAGAACGTAAAGCTATAAAACTACAGCTAAACGAAAGTATGGCAAAAAAGAAAAAAACTAGTATTTCTGGGAAAGTGCAAGAATGAATTTTGAACCAATTTTTAACCAGATCTTTCAATCCTATTTCTACTACTCATTACTATCCCTGGTTATCTCATTCGCCTGCATTAAAGCACTTTTAAGATTCACCAATTTTTTGGGACAAAGAACAAAAAGTTTGCTGTACCTTATTCCATTAGCTATTCCATTTATAGTTATGTTTATTTTTGTCCCCTCATCAACCATTCAAACATTTAGCCCACTGTTGAGGACTTCGCCAGGACCGATAACCACAGGAGCGATTAATGGGTTCTCCATTAATTCTCCCCTGCCTCCAATACCTGCAACCAGTTTTATTGTCTCAGCAGCGCCTATCCCAACAGTGTCTGTACTTTCAGTGACAGGGATACTGTGTTTAATCGGTTTAATCGCAGGCGGTTTTTTTGCTTTGTCAATGCTTGCAGCAGATGATCGCGCAGCAAGAAAAATCCTTCATGTAATTTCTCTTTCACCCGATGAGCATCAATGGCTTCAAACCAAAGTAGAAGAATTATCCAATAAATTAGCCATTGTAACCCCGAAAATAGGGGTTGTCGAGGACCTAAGACCAAATGCTTTTACCATTGGATATGGCGAAAACGCAACTATTGTTTTTTCAATCGGACTACTAAAAATACTTGACCATGATGAAGTAGCGGCTGTAGCGGCTCACGAATTAGGACATGTTAAACACTATGATTTCTTCTACAAAACATTAACCTCTGCTTTAACGGTTGTTTCTTTTTTCAACCCACTTGCCTACATAGTTTCTTCTAATGGTCAAAGAGAAAGGGAAATGTATGCTGATGAACGAGCTATCGAACTTTCTGAAAAACCCGCGGCCTTGGGGAATGCACTAGCTAAAATCTGTAAATCAATTGAAAGTTTACCCAGAGAAAACATGTTGGTCAGTTTTTCTTCAAATCTCTTGGTTACTTCCTCAGTGCTGCATAGACTTGGAATTCTCTCAACTCACCCAAGATTAGATATAAGATTAAGAAATATTTCTGAGCAAAAACCAAGTGGCAATTTAAATCATCCAAATTTATTTTTAGTATCAGCTTTAACTTTGATCCTTCTTTGTTCAGCAATGGCAGTAGGTTTCGCCATGATTAACTTGCAAACTATCTATACATCATCACAACAGCTTAAGCTACCTTCTGCTGATTTCAAAACTACTGCTTACTCAGTTTCCGGTTCAACTGATTTTGGGCCTTCATGTGTAGTGATGGAGAGTTCAACTAAACCATGGATCATGATGAACGCACCGATTCATCAGGCCTTCCCATATATGAATAACAATGAGATGTTTTTTGTTGTAAATAATGGGACAACGGTTACTTCTTCAGGGAGCCCAGTGTATAGTGTTTTTGTGGTGCATCCTAAAAACGCTAGTTTTGATTCTTGAAACTTAGAACTGCGATACATTTTTCTTTCTTGAGAGTTGTCTTCAAAGTAACTCCTTTTGTTAAGGCAAATTTATCTGCTCTTTTCTCTCACATTTTTGCACAAAAACTCACAGTCCAGCACATTCCCACACATTCTAGCACACAACCTGCAAGGAATTTGAGCTCTGATACAAAAAAGCAACTTAAAACACAAAGAAAAAAAAATTGCACCAAACCGATCAATCAAACTAAAGCATATAGGGAAATAAGCAAGTAAGTTGAGCAGGTTAACAGCATCGCTATTTTTATAAGGTCAACGTTTGAACTAAGTGTTCATGCAAGCTGAATTTGGAGTAATCGGTGGAACAGGTCTTTATGACCCTAAACTTCTAAAGAATGTTCAGGAAGTTGCGATGGAAACGCCTTATGGTAAGCCCTCAGATACAATAACTGTTGGGGAATTGGGAGGTAAATACGTTGCTTTTCTTCCAAGACACGGTAAAAAACATACTATAAGGCCAACCGATATTAACGTTAGAGCAAACATTTTTGCTTTGAAGCGGCTTGGAGTAAAACGTATTTTGGCACCTTCAACTGTTGGTTCGCTTAGGGAGGAGTATCATCCTGGAGAAATAGTTTTTGTCGATCAGTTTATTGACAGAACAACACGGAGAGAACAATCTTTTTACACAGAAAATAAGGTATGCCACATCTCGGTTGCTGAACCTATGTGTCCAGAGCTAAGAAAAACTATCATATCTGTAGCAAAGAACATGAACATCAAGATGCATGAAACAGGAACCTACGTATGTATTGAAGGGCCACGCTTTTCCAGCAAAGCAGAATCCAAAATGTACCGTCAATGGGGAGCAGATGTAGTAGGCATGACGCTTGTTCCCGAATGTGTTTTGGCAAGAGAAGCAGAAATCTGTTACGCATCCATATCAACAGTCACAGACTACGACGTTTGGAAAGATCACGTGGTATCCGTCGAAGATGTATTGGCAACAATGAAAGCTAACATCGAAAACGTCAAACACATAATCACCCAAACTATCGCTAACCAGCCCAATGAATGTAATTGCGAATGTAACCAAGCTTTGAAAGGCGCATTTGTGTAAAGGAGAAAAAAACATGAATGAAACAGACCAGGCAGACGATCTCAAATCTAAAGTTCGAAGAATTCCCGAGTTTAAAGGTGTGGTTTTTTGGGATATCACCCCACTTTTGAAAGATAAGAATTATTTCCATAAATCAATCAAACAGTTAGCTGATCATTACCGAGACAAAACAATTGATGAGGTCGTTTCAAACGAAGCCCGAGGTTTCATAATCGGTGCGGCTTTGGCTTACGAGTTAGGCGTTGGTTTTATCCCTGTGCGGAAAAAAGGTAAGCTGCCATTCAAATGCGTAAACTTAACCTACAAAAAAGAATATGAGTGCGACACTATAGAGATTCATGAAGACGCCGTTAAAAAAGGCGAGAACATCTTAATAGTTGATGATTTGCTTGCAACAGGTGGAACCGTAAAAGCAAATATCGAATTAGTCGAGAAATTAGGCGGCAAAGTTGTTGGAGTGGGTTTCCTAATTGAGCTTGGTTATTTAGATGGAAGAAAAGCAATTGGTAACAAATATGATGTTTATTCGCTGATTCAATTAAAAACAACAAATGGATAAGAATTGCTTGAATATGCTTTGGAAATAGTATGCATAAGTTTAGCAATCATTGTTTCTCTTTCTGAATTCTAAAAAAAAATAATAATCGCAGCTTGCTCTCTTTGTACTCTAGAAAAAGTTTGTGTTTCCGAGCTTCAGCTTTTTCCAGCCGGTTATTTTTTGTTAGCGGTTGTGTCAAGTTAATTTGTTGTTGTTACTAGACTGCAACACAGATTTAATAGCGATGTTTTGGCAATT
>DATIXS010000263.1:0-4240 GCA_035518335.1 Candidatus Acidiferrum sp. | reverse complement strand
TGTTTGGGCCGCGATTGGAGTCGCTTTTCTGTTGCTTATGGTATTTTCTCGGCGTCTTTTGTTGACTTTTCTGCAGTTTGAATATAGCTTGGTTAAAGCGATTTTTCATAGCGTTTGTAAGAAAATCATACGATAAAATTGTGTTAATAGTGAAGAAAAAAATGGTTTTTAGTCATTCTCAGCAGTAAATAAAAAGTTGAGCTTGAAGTACAGAAAGTTTAATAGGTAGATTTTTACCACTTCTACTACTAGGTGCGTTAATTTTGAGAGAAGTTAAAACAATTAAAGTCAGCAAGGAAACCTATGCCAAACTTAACGAAATCGCTGGTGAATTACAAATCAAATTGAGGCGGTCAGTGTCAATAGAAGAAGCCATGAGAGACCTGATAAAACGAAAAGAAAAAGGGAGAAAGATCTCAGATTTAGCAGGTTCTTGGAAAATAACCGACGAAGAATTCAAAGAAATAGAAACCTCAATTGAGGAATCATGGAAAAAATGGAACCCAACAGAACAATAATTGACACAGACATACTGATAGACTTATTAAGAAACCGCAAAGAATCGGTTGAATTTGTAACCCAGCTTGAGACGAAAAAAACCCTTCTGTCAAGTACAGCAATTAATGCTTTCGAGCTATATTATGGTGCACACAAATCCAAACAATCAGCTCAAACCCTGCAAGCTACAAAGAATCTGCTAGACAGATTAGTTCTCTTTCCACTAACCCTGAGATCGGCTCAAAAGGCAGGTCATATCTACGCAGAACTTGAGTTGAAAGGCAACCAAATAGGGCTAAGAGACACGTTTATAGCGGCTATAGCCCTTACAAGAAGATGTAGCATTGCAACCAAAAACACAGGACACTTTAAGAAAGTCAAAAACTTGACTGTAATAACTGTTTGATGTATTTGCAATTTATTTCGAAAATAACTGCAACTTCATCAAAGTGTGAAATGAACTTATTCAGTAGGTTGTGTTCTTTTCCATCTCTAAGCTAGCAATGTATTCGCGATCTTTTGGGGGCTTCTTATCTTTCTCTTCTTCAAACGCGATTTTTGTTTTCCAACCCATGTGTTCGGCTGCAAGCTGCAAATGGCAAATAGCAATACCCATATTAACAGGGAAATAGCTCCCACCCACGATGCTTCTAAAAAAGCCGGATTTGGAAGAATAGGCGTGGATGAAATCCTTATCCCCGGTAAAGTACCAATTCTGCAAGTTTATTGCTGATGGAGCCAGGCGGGCTGGTTCCAGCAATTCATCAGCGCCCTTAATATTGGTTATCTCTGAGAGAGGTTTTCTCTTAAACTGGGAAACACTGGTCCTGTATAGTGTTTCCTTTGAATTTCCAAAGGACATCAAAATGATAAATTCGAGACTTGAAGACTCCGTTACTTCTTTGGTGAGCTGAGGAATGCCCAGCCAGCAACTACCTACGCCAGTTGCTGAAAAATAAAGATCCATTTGCTGTAGCATAAAACCGATATTGGTCTTGTAAGCATCTTTTGCTTCTGAGAATGCTGCTATATAATAGGGTGCTTTGTTCATGCCTTTTCTGGTCACTTGGTCCGGCGAAATAATTTTGAACTCTGTCTTAATTCCCTCGGAAATAGGTTTTAAAGCGTCCAAGTTGTGTGAAATCTCTTCTAGATGTTTTTGATCTATTGGTGCCGGATCATAATTTCTAATTGATTTTCTTTTGAAAATCGCTTCGTACAGATCAGTCTGATTCATTTTCTCACATAGAATAATCACAAGTTGACTGATAGTAAAAGCTTCCCTTGTGCCGCGTGTCATCGGAGAGAATTGTAGCTAAGTGATAGTGAAAATGCAGATAGATAGACTGGTTATCCATCAACATGAATCTTGCTTTTTTTAGTTGGTAGGTTGAGGCATCAGTTTTCCGAGCGCTTGATAATACTTTAGATTTATCAATAATATATCAAGAACTTAGAATCGAAAATAAAAAAATAAGCGACTATTTTTATAATTTGCATAAATATGTAAATTCACAAAATAGATTTAATAATGATAGTGGCACAGCAGGTGCATGTGTTTTAGCTATGTCAAGAAAAGTTCAAGTTAAGAAACAACCAATTACAAAACCTACTATCGTTAGGCCCCTTGCAATAGTGTCCTTTGAAAACGGCTTCCATTTCTACACCGCTATTGGGAACTATACTGGAATAGCCGCAACCAATCTCGGCGAGTTTGCTGCGAAGCTACCAATTATTCCCAAAGGGTCAATTACATTCCATTTTCAACGCAAAGACTTCCAAAAATGGATAGAATATACAGTCGAAGATGCGACGCTAGCAGAAAAAATAAACAAGGCAAATGGAGAGCAATCTGCGGAAGATTTGAGAAAAGAAATCCTTATAGCAGTTGAAACATCCAACTCACGCGCTCTTTAACGGCTACCTCTCACTGATTTCACAAAAAATTTGTATTTTTTGCCAGGTAATTTTTTTAAATCATTTGGCTATATTTGCTTCAAAGTTTTTCGTTTTTTTCTTTGCGCCCGACTTTTTTAAAATTCTTTTCTATGCAAAAAGATAAGCAAGTTATTTAAGCTTTACTCTAACAACATAGCCATTTAGTTGGAAGAACCTGAATAAATGTTTCTTTCAACCAAAAAATGAAAGGAAGAAAAAAACAAAATGAAAATTGCAAAAAATAAAACTGCAGCTATAGCAATTGCATTATTTTTGATGTTTTCGATGTCAGCTTCCACTATGCTTATACCAAACGCTAGTGCACATACGCCTCCGATTAATTATCCTACGTACGCCTTCGTCAGTGTTCAACCCAACCCAGTCGGAATTGGTCAACAGGTGTCCGTTAACTTTTGGATCGATAAAGCAGTGCTAACAGCCAATGGTGTTTACGGTGACAGATGGCAGAATTTTACAGTAAAAGTCACACATCCTGACGGAACCACAGAGACACTTGGACCGTTTACATCTGATGCTGCCGGAGGAGCCCACACTTACTACACGCCAAGTCAACTCGGCAACTACACTTTCGTGTTCAGTTGGTCTGGACAAACATTATTAGGCGCCAATCCAGGCCCAAGCGGCACTTCTAATCCCCTGAACGTTGGCGATTATTTTGAACCCAGCACCAGTTTACCATTCATATTGACTGTGCAACAGACGCCGTCACCACTTACACCGGCAAACCCGCTTCCAACAAGCTACTGGACTCGCCCCATATTTGACAACAACTTAGCATGGTACTCGATCTCAGGGAACTGGCTTGGAGGAGGCGCCGGCGGAAACAGCGGATGCGTTTACAATGGTACATCAAACTACGATCCATACAGTACAGTGCCAACTACTAGCCACATAATGTGGACAAAGCCATATGCGCCCGGTGGACTCATCGGTGGAGAATTTGGCAACAACGAAGTAAGCAGCAACTTCTACGCAACCTCACAATATGAAGAAAAATTCGGCGGAGTTATCATCGACGGAGTACTTTACTACGTTTCGGAACCAGGGAGTATGACCAGTTATGAGGGATGGGTCGCCGTAAATCTGCGAACCGGAGAAACCATCTGGACTAACCCTGAGACTACTTCAACGTGGCTAAGAATGGGTCAAGTATTTGATTATGTGTCAATCAACCAATTTGGAGGTCTCGCATACTTATGGAGCACTCAGCCAACAGTGGCTCCGAACACGGGCACTACCTTTGGTATGTATGAGGCAACGACGGGAAACTCGATATTAACTATAATCAACGGCACCAATGATGCAATAACGTGGGCAAATGGACCAAACGGGGAAATGCTGGGCTACTACGTTGACTATCCCTCGTCAGCGGGAAGTAACGGATCTGCAACGTTGAATATGTGGAACTCAACCCTAGCCATCCTGCGCGGAACAACGGGAACCGGAGATCCGAATAGCCAGACATGGAGACCAGGACAAGGAACATCGATTCCATGGAAATACGGAGTTCAATATTCGGTGCCAATAGTCACGACAATTCAATTAGCCAATGGAACCACAGTAAACATAAATTTGCAATATGCAAATGACATCGGACAAACTGCTTACCCTCTAGCTATAACTAAAGTCGCCAACATAATACTTGTAGATAATAGCGCGGCTGGCGGCAGGTTTGACGAGCCAGGTTATATAATTCAAGAAGCTTACAACCCGCTTACAGGAACATTGCTATGGGGACCTTTAAACCAAACGCTAACACCATGGAGTAGGACATCAATAAGCT
>DATIXS010000262.1:0-5689 GCA_035518335.1 Candidatus Acidiferrum sp. | reverse complement strand
TAGTTCATTGAAGACTTCATTAACTGGCAAAGAAGAAGCTTTTTCCAATTTGATTCCGCCAAAAAACTCCGTGATTAACTAGTTAGGGACAGCCCCAAAGAAGAAAATTGATAACTCAATAGGATCGATAACAAAGATTTACTGTTCGAACCGGAATTAATTGAAGTTGTTATCATATTCTCAGCATTTTTGACGTAAATATTGGATCTAATTGGTATTTTTTGTTAAATTGATGTTTGATGAATTTAAACCAATCGGGAAAAAAGATATTTTCACCATTGAAATCGCAAATTTATAGCAGTAGAAGTTTTTCTTATTCAATTAATTCATTTCACCCTCAAATTTGATTTAGCGCATATTAACAAAATTATCCTTTTATCCTTTGTTGTGAACTGCGCTTAACAATTCTGCAAAGAAAAATCAACCTTTCAACGATTAAGCGGAGACAGGAATGTTTGCAAAAAGCAAAATTATTTGAAGAATAACGAAGTATGAGGTCGTTTGCATCAATATTACTTTCCCAAGTTTTTCAAAAAACCATGCCATAAAGTTAATAGGACACAATTTCACTTTCCATGTAGTTTCAAATAATAAATATCATTAAAAAAATGGAGAATTGATAGTTATGGCTCGTTATAGGCAAACTGACGAAATAGTCAAACTGATGGAAACTCCAACATTCATCAGAAATACCAGCATTATTGCTCATGTGGATCATGGAAAAACCACTCTTGCCGACAGTTTACTTGCAGCAGCAGGAATTATCAGCACCCAAACTGCCGGGCAAAAACTTTTCCTCGATTCGTGGGATCTTGAGCAAAAACGTCAAATGACAGTTTTCGCCTCAAACGTTAGCTTGGTGCACACTTACAATAATCAAGATTACCTTATCAACCTCATAGACACCCCAGGCCACATTGACTTCTCAGGTGCTGTAACTAGAAGTCTCAGAGCAGTTGATGGGGCACTCGTAGTTGTAGATGCTGTTGAAGGACCCATGACTCAAACAGAAACAGTTTTGATGCAGGCCCTTCGAGAACGTGTCAAACCAATTCTATTCATCAATAAAGTTGACCGATTAATAAAAGAAATCAAACTCACTCCTCAAGAGATCCAAAAGAAATTTGCAAAGATTCTCATGAGAGTAAATACTTTAATTGAGAGGTATGCGCCTGCAGAGCACAAACAAGATTGGCAAGTCAAAATAGAAGATAGCCGCGTTGCATTCGGCTCCGCACTTCACAAATGGGGTTTAAATCTTGATCATATGAAGTTAAAGAAAGTCACTTTCCAAGATATCATCGATGCATACACTGGAGACCCCATAGAAGTTGGGAGAAAAGTTGATGAATTAAGCAAGAAAGCACCACTACCAGAACCTATTTTGGACATGTTCGTCAAACACTTACCTAATCCTTACGAAGCGCAACCATACAGACAACCCCAAATTTGGCCAGGAGATATAAAGAGTACTACAGGTCAAGGAATGGCGAAAGTTGATCCGAAAGCTCCTTTGTTAATGTGCATATCGACTATTGAAGTTGACCCACACAGCGGAACAGTAGCAATCGGCAGAATCTTCAGCGGTTCAGTTGTGCGAGGAAAAACAGTCCAACTCTTGAGCAGTAACCAGAAAGGCACTATTCAACAGGTTTTCATGAGTATGGCAACCGACCGTGTTCTTATTGACCATGTTCCAGCAGGCAACATTGGAGCAATTTCAGGTTTACCATCAATACATGTTGGCGAAACTATAGCAGAAGAAGGCGTAGAAGTACATTCGTTTGAAGGCTTAAGATACGTTTCTGACCCCGTCGTAACAGTAGCTGTCGAACCTGAAGACGTCAAAGACCTACCTTTATTCGATAAAGTCATGCATAAGCTCACAACAGAAGATCCTAACCTGCATTTCATTATGAATAAAGAAAGCGGCGAATTCCTCTTATCAGGCATGGGCGAACTTCACCTCGAAATCACGGCTTACCGTATGCAGGAAGCAGGCTTAAAAGTAAAACTTAGCAAGCCAATAGTCATTTATCGAGAAACTATAAGTCATGATTACAGTGGTCCAGCTATTATGGGTAAAAGCCCTAACAAACACAACAAACTCTGGATAACAATTGAAAGGCTGTCGGATGAAGTTATTGAAGCTATAAAATCTGATAAGATTAGTGACATGCAGAGCAGAGATGAACGAACGAAAACTTTGCGTTCTTTAGGATGGGAAGCAGATGAAGCTAAAGGTGCAGTAGCAGTTGAAGAAAACTGTATTCTTGTCAATCGTATAAGAGGAAGACAGTACGTTGAGGAAATTCTTGATCACATTAAAGGCGGATTCCGTGAAGCAGTCCACACATCGCCACTAGCTAAGGAGCCAGCTTATGGCTTAAAAATCAATTTAGAAGACATTGTGCTTCACGAAGACCCAGTCCACAGGGGGCCTGCACAAGCAATCCCAATGACTTGGAGACCGATATACTGCTGCATATTACTGAGCGATCCAAAACTGCTTGAGCCACTCATGAGTTTCGAATGCAAAGTTCCAAGCGAGTTCGTTAGTGCAGTAATCACAATGCTAAACAAAAGACGAGGAAAAATCCTTGACATGCCATCTGAAGAAGACATGATCACAGTAAAAGCCGAAATGCCAGTTTCCGAAAGCTTCGGCATCGCCGATGAACTAAGAGGTTCAACTTCAGGCAGAGCCTTCTGGGCAACACAGTTCAGTAGATGGGCACCAGTTCCAGAACAAATGCAAGCCGACACAATCAAAAAGATTCGCGAACGCAGAGGCTTACCACCAATTCCGCCAAAGCCAGAAGAATACTTCGAGAAAGAATAATCCACCTCAAATCTTCTTTTTATTTTTCGTTTTTATGTTATGTTAAGTTAAATTTCAGACAATTCTAGAAATCCTTAGAAAAACCCATTTTTTGGTGTAGTAATGCTTTAATGTAAATTAGCGATTAACTTTTAATGAGGATTATGATACTCGGAATTTGCGGCAGCCCAAGAGAAGAACAAGCTACTGAATACGTTTTAAAGGAAGCATTAAAAATATTAAACGAGAAAGGATTCGAAACCAAGTTTTGGGGTGTTAAGGGAAACTGGATTGATTACTGTACGCATTGCGACTATTGCCTCAAAAACAAAGAATGTGCTATCCAAGATGACATGCAAGAGCTCTACGTGTTGTTAACTGAAGCAAAAGCAATTATTTTTGCAACACCGGTGTATAACGGTGGAGTTAGCGCCCAAATCAAAGCAATAATGGATAGAACACGTGCATTAGTTGCAGCAGACAAGAATGTTTTCAAAGGCAAAATAGGTATGGGCATAGCGGTCGGCGGGGATAGAAACGGTGGGCAAGAATTCGCACTCATGCAGATTCACACTTTTTACATAATAAACGGCATGGTTCCGGTTGGCGGGGGATTTTTCGGCGCCAATTTAGGCGCAACGTTTTGGAGCAAAGACACGTTAGAAGGGGTAAAGGCTGATGAAGAAGGCTTTAGAAGTTTAAAGAAGGTAATCAAACGTTTTGTTGAATATTCAGAGAAGTATGACGAAAAAAAGGGTTGAATATTATGGCTGATAATGTTAAAGTTAAAAAGCGTAAAGTAGCGTGGGGAATAAGTGGCGCAGGTGATAAAATTGCTGAAATTCTTGATGTAATGAAAGAAATAAAGAAGCAATCGGAGGATTTAGTGGAGATAGAAGTCTACGTTTCCAAAGCGGCTGATACCATGCTAAAGTTTTACGGATTAGAGGATGACTTAAGACAGAATTTCTCTAAAGTTCAAGTTGAGCTTAACTCTAATTCACCTTTTCTGGCGGCTTGGCTTCAAAGTGGCAAATATGAGTTTTTCCTTATAGCTCCTGCCAGTTCGAATACAGTTGCCAAAATCGCCAACAGCATAAGCGATACAATGCTGACAAACTCGGCTATTATGAGCCTCAAAGCCTTTAGGCCAGTTTATGTTTTGCCAACAGATTACAAAGAGAGCGTTGTTTACACAAAACTTCCAAACGGAAAAGATTTGAAGCTTAGAGTGCGCAAGGAAGAAGCTGATCAAGTGCGAAAACTTGAAGCTATGGAAGATATGCATGTGATAGAGAGCCCTCAAAAGATGAGAGAGCTTCTTCTTGACTGGCTAAAAACAATAAAATCTTAAACGTAATTTTTCTTTTTGGTTATTACTCAACTATTTTTGAGCGAGAATCGCGTTCCATTCTGTTTCAGGTTTGTTGAACGTCTGAATATCTACAAAACCAATAGACTTCAAAACTTTTTGGATTTCGTCCAGAGGGAAAAGTCTTACATGAGTTTCCTCGATAATTTTTGCTGGAGTAACTCCATATAACATTTCGTTCACCAACAATAGTCTCCCTCCAGACTTCAGCACACGTTTTATTTCCCGTAAAGCCAAAGGAAAATTGGCCCAAAAATAGTAAGTTTCAAAAGCTGTAACCAAATCAAAAAAGTTGTCCTTAAAACTCATTTTTTCCACTGATTCTTCGATTATTTCCACTTGGTCTTCAGTTATCAACCTTTTGTTAATTTCTTTAGAGAATTCCACCATGTCAGGGGAATAGTCAATGCCGAAAATTTTCCCGTTGGGTGTCATTTGAGCTAATTTGCCGATGGTTTTGCCGCCCCCACAGCCCACATCTAAAATAACGTAGTC
The DNA here is from genome assembly GCA_035518335.1 of Candidatus Acidiferrum sp. Classification (GTDB taxonomy): domain Archaea; phylum Thermoproteota; class Bathyarchaeia; order Bathyarchaeales; family Bathycorpusculaceae; genus Bathycorpusculum. The sequence goes on along the minus strand of DATIXS010000262.1, from coordinate 1,001 downwards.
TGATCTCAATGTAACCTTTGTTAATCCCCACAAAGTTAGCTTTTCGTGGTGAAGGTTCATCCTTTTAGCAACTAATCTGCCGAGTTGACCTTTTGGGCATCTGTATTGATCCCCTAAATTTGGTTTTTTAGTGGGCATAAGATTTTACCTTCCTTAGCCCATTAAGTCAATCGGGCTTATTTGTTTAGGGCTTTTTTGACAATTGATTCTTCAGTTAATGTTTTTTCCATGAGGCTTTTGATGGCTTTATCCATATTGCCTTTGAAATAAGGCTTGACGATTTTTAATGTGAACTCTTTCAATAAACTTGCAGGAAAATCATGGAAAGTCAAATCAACCAACAAATTTTGTTCAGTCATAGCTGAAGACTTTTCAACCACAGGTATCAACTTCAAATAATAGTTAGCATGAAAAAACGCTAAGAACGTGTGTGCGCCTAAAAGTATACGCACAAGAGCAGTCATCTTTTAGTTAGGTTTGTAATCTTCTAGCTCAGCTTCATTTTTTTCAAGCTTCTTGACATCACTAAGCGCAGGCAAATGATCGTGTTGAACAACCAATCCTTTGATTGTTCTTTGTCTTTTCTTTCTTTTTCTCGAATATGAATAACCAATCACGGCGGCAGCGGCGGCTATTCCAACTGTAGAAACTGCCAAAGGCAATGCGATGGAGCTCCCCTTTGGGGTGACTTTGTAGGGACGCATCATCTCGTTGTCTTCATGCTCTAGCAGGTGACAGTGCCATACATACCCTGGTCCAGCAGTTGCGTCAAACGGAAAGCTGGAGCCATCTTGTTGTGCAAACCGCACTCGGATGGTTACAACTTCTCCTGCATTTACGATGATTGTGTCTTTCCAACATTGTTCATTCGGTTGAATTGCAATTTTCAAATTGGATAGATACGAGTTGAGATTGACATTTTTTGTAGGGTGATTAAATGGAGGAACACCGTTATAGGACTCCCAGGCTTCCACGTAGGAAGTTGAATCAAATGTTTCTCT
>DATIXS010000261.1:0-6829 GCA_035518335.1 Candidatus Acidiferrum sp. | reverse complement strand
GTTGAGACATGCTTAGTGTCCAGAAAGCTTGCTTTAATTGTTCGCCGCGTGTCAAACCATAGTAGAAGCCCGCTACTCTGCCGACGTAAGGAATTACAAATTGGTCAATTGCTTTGTACACAAATGGGTTTGGGATACGGTTTTCAAGAAATGTTGGTTTCCAGATCTTAATGTTATATTCCCAGCATTTGATGAAAAAGTCCCAACGTGCTTTTGATAAAGAATCCATTTCAGCGCCTTTCTTGTTCATTAGTACACAATTTTCTAAAGGCACAAAAAACAGAGGCACATAAAACGCGTTGTAACTTTTTAGCTTGTCCATTAATTCAAGAGTCTGCAATATGTCCTCTTCTTTCTCGTCTGGAAGCCCAATAATTAATGTTGCAAGTGGATACCAGTCATTATCGTTAAATATTCCGAATGCCCCTTCGACAACTTCCTGCCATTGTTCAGGCTTGAAAGGCAACATTTTCCCAGCCATGTACTTCTTCATCAACCTTGGGCTGCCAGTTTCAATTCCTGTCTCTGCAGTAATTATTGCTTTCTTGCCAAATGAGTACCAACTACGTTCAATGAGAATCTCAGCAAGTTCCTTCACCATTCGAGGGTTATGAACTGCTGGAGCCAAAGACATGTGGGATGCCTGAATACTTTTGACGCCAGGATATTTAGCAACACTCCTTACGAGGTTTACAACGGCATCTTTGTTTGGAATAAACTGTTTATCTTTTGTTCCATATAAGAAGAGATCTTCTGTAACTAAGGTTACGTGGTTGCTACCTTCAGCTGTGGTTAACGCAACTTCTTTCATGATTTTTTCCATTGGCACATCAATCTTGTGCTGCATTGTAGGAGTACAAAACTGACAGTTTCTTCCACATCCCTTTGAAATTTCAACAGCCCCATGAATACCTGCGTGTCTAGTAAGGGGCATTAATGCGTTGTAATCCCAATTGCTGATTGACTCATCAGCTTTTACAATGCGTGGAATTTCTTCGCTATTTACTGCCATTTTGAAAATATTAACTATTGGTTCAGGTCTTCCACCGAGAAGCACGCAATCTACCCCGTAGCTGTCAGACACATGTTTACGTTCAAGCTGCCAAGCACCAAATCCGCCAACAATAATTTTCGGCTTAAACTTCTTGATGTTAGGATGAGTAACCAATTTTTGAAATTCAACAGCATTCATAGGTTCGCCACCCCCAATTATTGAGGAGTAAGTTTTGCTGACGTAACCCATGCCTGTTGGATCCATTGAAGAAATACCGACCACTTTCGTTTCTGGTCCAATGAAATCTTCAAGATCGTCTGGGTGAACTACTGCTACTTCTTTTTCTGTAAAGCCATTTTCCAGCAATATGGCTTCTACTTTTCTTAACCCATAAGGTGCAAACCTTGCTCTACCGTCTGGCTTTCGTTCAACTGGGGGATAAAGCGTTTTCCTGACAAACGTTAATGGAACCGGACCTTTACCGAAGCCTGCAACGAAAGCGATGAAGGGGTTGTTGAAAAAATCACTCATTTCAGTCGCTGATGCTGTAAGAACTATTTTTATGCCTGAAGCTGAAGCCAAATATCTCTCTTCCTTGCGAATAGAGTAAATGATATTCTATAGCCTTTTAAGAATTACTATGCGCGGCAAACGATCGCACGTAGTTAGGGGTAATTCATATCAATAAATTAGTCTTGGCTTTCTGTTCAATTACTTATAAGCTTACAAAAAGAACCCAAAACTCTAAATCTATTTTTTAAATCCATAAAGCCCAAATTCAAAGACATAGTATAACCAATAAAGAAACATAAGGGGAAAAAATATCAAATGAAGTCTTCAACTAGAAAAATCTTGGTTATTGGCATTGTTGTGCTTTTCATAATTTCAATAATAGCAGGCATCATCGGCGGACACCTATAATTTTCTTAATTTCTAATAGAAATTTTATTGGTCTTAATTATAGTCGATTTGTTTGTTTTAAAAAAGGAAATGCAATGTTTGATTAGTTATTTTTAAACTATGTATTGAATTTGTGGGGGTACAACCTGAATGGTTTCTAAGGGTCTTATTTTTGTATAGGCAATAAGCCACTCAGAAAGTTTTTGACATTTATGCGGGTTACACAAGAAACTATTGGTCGATGCATTCCATTTATGACAACAAGAACAAGGAATTTCTGAATTTTCGCTCATATCAAACACGAACATATCAGGTTAAAAATTGATTTATCTGTTATGAAGCTGCAATAAAGAGCACTTCTCAACATACAAGGGAAAACTATTGACTTAAGGAATTAGTTATGTATTGAACTGATTAATTCTCTGACTCTATATTTTTGGGAAGAAAGACTTGTTTGTTTTTATCTTATCATCAAAACAAATGAAATACGAATAGTATATTTTGACTTGACTTTATCTTACCGGGACCAATTCGTGAAATACCTTTGCTTGACTTTAGGCTTCTACGGCATACATTTCCTGGCTGAGTTCTTGGAAATGCTTCAGAATGGTTATGCCTCGTTGAGTAATGGCGAAAACTGCACGTCCCTTTTTTGCAGTCCGTTCTTCTACCAAGCCTTGCTTGATTAGAAAATCTAGGTACTCTTTGAGTATTTTGCAGTTGAGGTTAGATTTGAACATAACGTGTGTCAGCTTCAGTGGACCCGAATGCGCTAACACTTGAAGGATATCAATAAGCCTTTCAAGTTTTGATCGTTTCATCTGTGTGCCTCTTGATTCTCCAGTTTCACAAGTGGTCTTTCCATTGCAATAACAGAATGTTTTTTTATAAGCTTTTTGCTGTTTTAGGTTGTTTTTAATTCCGTCAAAGCTACTTAGCGGTTGTTTGATTCAAGAAATTAAGCATTTTGTTGCTAAAACTCTTGAACAGAATTAAAAATGAATCCAAACCCACATAAATAAACAGAATTATTAGCATGTTATTGTGCAATGCCTATCACAATTTTTTATATTTTTTGAAGACTATATACAATCTTACTACTCGGGTAAAGTTAGGATTGAATGGTTTTGAGCAAAAAAAGGATGCAAGAAATTAACTTTTCTTTTGACCAAGTTCGAAATAGCAATTTCAATTCTCATAAAAATAGCTTGCGTACAATCAGATGTGCATGTGGCTTCGAGATTTTGGTTCTGCCTGATGTAAGAGCCATGAAACGTGCCATAGAAAATCATTTAGCCGAACATATGAAAGCAAGTCATTGCTCAGAAAGTAATTTAGCACTTAACTGGTTGAGGGAGTTCTTGACAGAGCAGGTTCTAGTTGTGGCAAGCCAAATTAATCTGCCAAATGTAAGTTAGCTAAATTTTACAATAGTCATTTTTTTAATGTTAATTGGTAAAGTTATCATTGGAGCTTCTTGTTCTCAACTATATATCAACTGCAGTTCGGAAATTCGTTTCTACATTAAGTCTCTTAGAAAAGTGAAATAGATAATTGCCGTTTCGCCAGCATAATGGCCGTCTGGCGTGAAGAGGCGGAAACCTTGGTGTATTGAACGGGGCTAAGGATTTCCGCCCATCTGTATTGCAGCTTAAGGTTGCGAACCTCATATAGACTTTATGATCAGCTATGTTAGTTCGGGTTTTCATTTAACGATGCATTTTGGTACAGGAATTGCACAGCCATAAGATTTTTCCAATGCCTTTCTGCATTTTTCAGCAAGTTCCTGGTCTGGATTTCGCACATTTTCTTGATTTATCATTTTATACCTCTATAAATTCAATTTTCATTCGACCAAAAGTAGGTTGAATACTTCAGCTTAACTTCCGGGCCTTTTTGCCAAATCTTGTCATAACCTGCTAAGAAGTCTTTGTCTGATGTTTTTCTCACAGTTTGCTCCCTGCCTATAGTATTAATACTAAAGATTCAATATATAATCGTCATTTCTGAATCGAATTGTATAGAAAAGAAGCATATTTCAGAAAGGAAGCATGGTTTTATTGAGAAATATTGCAGTTTTGGGAATATTACTTGCAACACAACATGGCTATTATATATTAATACTTAATATTGAAACAAGGTGAAGGCAATGTTTGATACATTCGAAAAAGACCCAGACATAGAAACAGATAAAATAACGTTAATCCAAAACCAAAAACGATGCCCCAAAAACTCGAAAAACCACAAACAACTGATCGCCTTTTTACATTACCGCGTATCGAACTATAATGTGGTAGCTGACCAGCTTAATTTGAGTGGACAGTAATGCGCAAAGAAAACGAAAACATCCACATATTCATAATAGAAGAAGAATATAGAAGAAGCAAAAAAAAGCAAAATACCCCAGATAAGTTCTTAAAAAAAGCAGAGCCACTAATATTAAATAGACAAAGCCATGACGCCACAATTCTAGAATTAAGAAAATTACATTCAAACTTTGAAGCGTTTCAAGAACAAGAAGCAGTTCAAGCACCAGAAAGAACCAAAGAAATAGAATCTCTGAAAATTGCAGATTCCTCAAAGGTAATTAACGATTTAGACGTTTTGTGGTCTCCAGAAAAAATGAAAACAGAAGAACAAGCGCTCGTAGAACGAAATCAACGGTCTCTTTTAACAGAACAAAACCTCCACAGTAAACTCGTAAAAGAAATGGACAAAAAACGAACAGCTATCAACAATCTAAAAACCGAAATTCTTAACCTCATCCTCTCATCCGTAGCTTCTTCAACCAATAACAATATAACAGTGACCATAACAGTGACAGACAGTAACCAACAGTAACACTTTGACAGTAAAACAAAGCAAGCTTAGAAAGATCCTGCAAAAACATTAACATCTTAATTTTCAAAGACCCCTCTACTGCTCTATTAGGACTTTTCAGTGACTATTTTTTAAAGGATTTTCAGAATACAGTGAAGCCCCCCTAGGTGTTTTCTTATGAAAAAGAAAAGCTGCAAGCTGCTCCTTGAAGCTCGAAGGGAATTGAATACCTCAATTAGTAGTCCTTACAGAATTAAAGGCTGGATACTTGATGCTTACCCTTCAAATAGAGGCGAAATCACTGTATTGTTGATTAGCGAAGCAGGGCAAAGAATCCGCTTAATTGACATTTTCTCCTATAATCTGTGTTTCCATTAACGAAGCAGCATTGATCCATTGATTCGTAAACTCTGCAATAACCTTTAAGTGGTAAAAATAAATCAGTTAACTTGATTCATCTTACCTTTCAGCATTCTATTTTTGATTAGTGTTATTTTATTTTATTACTGGCTATCCTTGTGGCGGGTTCCTTGGGTTTTTTAAATTTTTGATTATGCATAAAAGTTACGAAGATTGATACTAAGAAAATTGATCCATACGGAGAACTGAAAACTAAAGTCTTTTCTTAGTAGTTATTTCAGTTGTTCAGCGTAGTTTAATTGTAGATCAGTTATTAGTCTTCGCAAACGTTCTTTCTCGGCATCATCTAGCTTAGACTCAATTTTATCGAGCAGCGATATTATACAATCTATGGCAACGTGGGCTTTTGCGAGATCTTTATCTATTTTGTTGGTTTGTGGATCAACCCTTAATCCTATATAGCGCCATGCTTTTTCGCTCAATAGCATGATAAAGACTTCCACAAGTTGATAAATGTCCAAAGAAGCAATGTCAACAGGGCTTGGTTCTTGCTCTCTATTTTCAGATTCGCTCGGCGTTGATCTCAACTAAAAACACCTCTCCAATTTATGTTGGTTATATGTCTTCAAACATTTTAGCCTTTACTTTGTTTTTGGCCAGGATAAATCAACCATAAATCTCCATTTCGCGAATGATATTTTTTAGTTTGCAGAAAGAACGAGAAGTCAACTGGGTTAAGAAAATGCCTAAAATTCTATTAAGCATGAATACAAAGCACTTAACAATGAGCAATTTATCTAAGAATCAGCAAAAAAGGGAACTAATGAAAGCAGAAGTTAGTCAGTCAAAGCAGTCAACTATAGATGACCTCTCTTTTCAATTTAACATTGATCGGGATAGAGAATCAAGTAGGCCTACAAAAGCTATAATAATTAATCAAATCACTAATAAAATCGAAGAAACCGAGTTAGTACTTAAAGTTGAATTTAGCTTAAAGCCATCAAATACTGCTTTTTCAAAAATCAATCTTGACCTGTACTTTGAAGAACAACTGATTAAATCAACACCCATTTGCATCCCCCAAAGTAATTTACTATGCGACAGCTTGGAGTTTCCACTATTTGTGGATATGAGGGGAATTGTAGCGGGAAGTTATCTGGTTAGGGTTGAAATGTATGAGGTTTGGGATTCTAGCGAAAAGCTGTGCTTCAGCGAAAAAGAGATTGTTGTTGATTATGCTCCGCAGTCTAAGGAATCGCAGCTGGTTAAGATTCCGACTGTCAAGAGTGTGGCAGGTGCAGAAATAAGCGTTGTTTCTTCGACGGTTAAGAGTATTTATGAAGAAATAAATGAAGACGAAAAAAGAGAATCAATAAGCAAAAGAGATGAATGGTGAGCATCAAAAACGAGTGCAGGCAAAGGTGTTTAGAACACCTAAGCAAAGAGTTTCTTAACGTTTTAGTAAACGTACGCTTTTTTTATCTATTTCCACCAATTCGAATGTTAAGGTAATATCTGAAAAATACCCAATCAGCCGGTAATTGTCAGTTTTGTATCATTGAAAGAAAAAAAAATCAATATTCTGGATTCATAATAGACTTATTTTCAAACCAATTATTTAATCGGGGGCATGGTTAATTCAAAGCCTCAATCAGAATGAAATAGTGGTAGAAGCATCTGATTTAACGGGTTCAAATCCAAGGAACGTTATTCGAGTTTTACATGTTGACGATGACCCAGCCGTTCTTGAAATCT
>DATIXS010000260.1:0-4588 GCA_035518335.1 Candidatus Acidiferrum sp. | reverse complement strand
CCAAATAACAATGAACGGAATGATTAACGAGACAGCCCAATGGGAACACCAGTATTCAGTAACTTTGAGCTCTTCAGGGCTCACTTCTGACGCCACGGGAACAAACCTTGCAGTAAACGAATCAAACTTTTCTTTTTCTGATTTACCAGCAAGTGTATGGGTTGACAGCGGTGATTCGCTAAACTTTGAATATGAACCAACAATATCTTGCGCAAATAACATGAAGCAATTTGTTTTAACTAATGTCAATGCCTCGACGCCCCTCATTATTACTGTTCCAACTGAAATTATGGCGATATACAAGACGCAATACTACTTAATAGTTACCTCTCCTTATGGCAAAACTACCGGTTCCGGTTGGTATGACGCAGGCACAAACGCGGCTGTTGCATTAATTTCCTCAACAATTCCCAGCTCCTCAGGAACCCAATATGCCTTCGCAGGTTGGGTATCCCCCGACTCAAACAACATCGCTTTCGCAAGCAATGACGTCTCAACTACCGCTACCATAAATGGGCCTGGAACAGTAACAGCCAAATTCGAGGTTACAACACCGGTAAGCACAACAGTCACAACTACCCCTACTTCAACGCCCTTACCCACAAAAAACCCAACGACACCTTCCCCCACCAAAATTCCCACCACACCAAGCAATCCTTCACCAGCCTTAAACTCTACAACCACGAAATCCACGCCGGCACTAACTACTTCACACACCCCTTCGCCCTCTTCTAATCCCCATGTTAAAGGAAACGTCTTTTCATACATTTACGGTTTAGCTGCGATAATTTCAATAACTGCTATTCTTTTCCCAATAACAATAATTAACTTAAGAAAAAGAAGACTTCGGCTCAAATAGATCAATTGAACCCCCATAGTTTCCAAAAACATTATTCATAATTCGGATTTTGGATCCGTAATCTTTGCCTTACCAGATATTAATATTAAAAAGATAATGAAAACTAAAATTCAACAAAACCAAAAACACAAAAAATAGAAGTAACAAACCTGCTCCAAGCCGCCAATTTTTGTTGCTCCCAAATTTGAAACCAAAAAAACGGACAACAATAAACAAACCTAAACCAGAGAGTACGGTCCAGGGCATCAAAAACAAAAACCTATCAAATACAAAATCCTGAGCCGCTAACAAAATAGAAACACAACCAACAAAAACAAAGGCAACCAAAAAATTTGAAACCTCAGATCTAAACTTCACTAAAGCTAAGAAACCTACAAAAGACAAGAAGATTAAAAGCCCATTGGCGTAAACGCCTCCTAAAATAAAATCGACGCTAGAACTTAAGCCACTCAGGAGGTAACTTGAGTTAGGAAAACTCAAGCTTGTCTGAGCAGTAATCAAAACTGAACCTCCAGCGGGACCAGAATAATTGAGATTGCGAACTATGTCGCACAATAAGCCAACGATAATGGTTGAACCAATGAACAGCGTCTTAGTTTTAAACCGGTCCCACAAACTTTTTTCACGTAGGGCTGCTCGCCATTCAGTAAATAAGAATACTAAAAGCGAAAATGCAAAAACAAACCAAGTCCACGAATGTGAAAACAACACAAGTACAGAGATACCCAGCAAACCGAGAAAACCCAAAGTGGACCAACGATTAAGAAGTTTAAAAAACAAAACAATGTAAACTAACATCAAAATCAACGCCAACATGTTGGCAAAATAACCAGAATAAATTAAGCCTAATGCCTGAAAACTAAATGGAAAGAGTAAAACACCAAGAACCCAAACAAATCGGTTAGGGATAAGCAACCGTAAAACAAGCAGTGTTACAACACCAAACAAAACAATCAACACTGCAGAAACATACTGCACAAAAGCATATGGCCCAACTAAATAAGAGAAAGCATAAGCTAGCACCAAAAAGATGGCTCTGTCATTAGAAAAAGCAAACGACAAAGCAGAATTAACATCGACATTGCGCATATGAATAATCCACTGATAATAACTGGGAGAATCAACACTCACGAGCATATGGGTCGGATTAGCCCAAGGCAAAACAGTGAAAACCACAAACAAACAAGAAACAAAGGCTGAAACCAAAACAGCCAAAACCAAAACAAACCGACCACACAAAAAACCAAAACCATCGATACCGGATTTTAATTCAAAAAAACTATCTAACCAATGGGTCAACTTGCCGAACTGTCTTTCAACAAAATCATTTAACCATCCAGTTGGAAGCAATCGAACAAACAAGGCAACAATCCCAAACAAAACAAAAACCAGATAAACGTAGGGCAGAATCGGATAAGCCAGATTTGAAAAACTCAACTCAATGTTACTCCAATGTAAACCTAACGAGCCAGAACCTATGTTCAAAGCCAAAGGAACATTATACAAAACTAAAGCGGCAACCTCAATAAACGAAGCCAGTAAAACGGTACCTACCAATAAACGCAAAAATACACGAAGGCGGGAAATATCAAACAACCAAAACGCAAAAACAACACCGAAAACTGCAAGCACCAAACTAACCAGAACAAGAGAAACTACACTAATTACTCCCAAAGTGACCAATAAAGCCCAACCAAAAACACCTAACAACAATGCATTTGCAATTATTTTGTAAGATCGACCAACGACGCTTCGAATTAAACTATAAAAAAGCCAAACTGACACAATTAAGACCGCAGAAACCCAGAAGGCTGTGTCTAAGGGGGAAGAGAAGAAGTTTCCAACAACAGTTAGATCCACCATGCCTCTTTTGGATAAAACAAAAAAATGCAATCCAAAATAACTGGCCGAATAATACAGGGAGTAGATCAGGCTTAAACCAAGGGACAGGTACACTATCCATACAATTCGTTTTTGGGAAGAACCCTTTGAATCTAGCGTTTTCTCACTCAAAAACGAGGAAATCCTCCAACATAAAATAACTTGGCTGTTTTTTCAAATGACGATGCCATCTCAACGGACCCCTTATTAACAAATAAAACCTAAAAAACTTATGGAACAATGAATCTCGGTAGGATAGCGGAATCTTTACTTGTAGAATGTATTATATATTAACTCTTGACATACAAAAGGTTTAAAAGAAAAAGACGCACAACTATTGATTAAGAAGTCCCACCCAATAGAAATTATCTCCTTGGAAGATGTAACTCTTGGCTAAAAATCGCCGAATGAAAATGCTGTTGCTTCCATTTCTAGCAGTTTTGTTCTTTTTCGGCTATGCCCTCAGCACGGTCGGCCAACCCAAACAACGAAAAGACATTAAACGCAAGCCAAAACAACCAACCGAAAACCCAACGCCAACAATTGAAATAGGTGTACTTGCACCGCCACAAGAGCAACCGCTAATCATCAATCAAACCAAAAGAGAAGCTTAGCAAAATATCTGAGATACCTATCCAAGAGTTTCTGACTTTAACGATTTAATCCTGCACAAGAATATCTACGAGCTAGCAACTGCTTACAATCTAATTATCTTAGTGACAAAATTAACGATTCCAAATCGTGGAAATTCCCTTCGCTATTAAGGCATTTAGCAGATCTATTTATTAAATCAACAAATACAAACTACATAGAGGTGCCAAAAGGGAGGATTTTGTTTCTTTGCTGCGTTGTACCGTTGCAGATTTAATTCCTTTAATGATGTCTAAAAAATTTTCATGTTTTCAGAAGAATTCTATCGGGCGCAAAAGGTTGATTTTGATAAAATCACAAGACCAAAAGTTATTTTTTACTGCGTGATTTGCCTTTCGAAATCGCTTCTCGAATACTACTTCCGGAAACGTCATTGATTTTATCCGAGCAAAAAAGCAATGGATTGTGGCAAAATTCGCCAAGAGTCACGTACGACATCTTGTCAGCATTAAAGAACATTCAAGTGCTAGATGATTTGATCGCAAGCAAGAAGCTTGAAAACGTGGCTGAAAAACTAGCAGGTAAATATGATTATTATTCTCTTCTAATTAAGTCGATCATATATCGATGTATAACTGAGAACGATGTTGAGGAAATAAACAAACTCATACGGTATATCCAAGGTACTCAGAATGAAAATGGTTCATGGGAAAATACTGTTGTTGCAACGATTCATAACCTTGAAAGACTACATAATTTAGGCGTTTCCTTTCCGAATAATTCTGTTCAGAAAGCAATTTCCTTCATTTTCCAGAATTCAAATTTGATGTGGCCTGCATTTCAAAGTTCTTGCAGAGAATATGGATTACAGAGTCAATACGTTTTTTCAACTGAGGCCCGTGATCAAGAATTTGAAAGTGCTCAAAAATATAAAGAAGAAATGGTGCCCAAGCTAATTTGCTACCGACATTTAGGCATTATGCAAAATTCATTGAGCCTGAAATTGCTACTACAACTCGGACTTGAGGAAGATAAAAGAGTGGAATCTGCACTCGACAATCTCTATTCAATGTATAAGAGTTATAACAGTCTTTGTTACTTCACAATTCAGAAAAATTTTTAGCTAGACAAATGAAAACAAGAAAACTGAGAAAAACCTAAAAATTACAACTTTTGGGGGAGCGAGCATGTCTGAAAAGAAAGCGAATGACATTGAAAAATTCAATCATTGGTCTTCGACTTATGAGAATTCGTGGG
>DATIXS010000259.1:0-6409 GCA_035518335.1 Candidatus Acidiferrum sp. | reverse complement strand
CACTTCAGCTTTTTGACAGTGCAAAACAAATTGGTCTGCATCATTTGGGCGAAAACGAAAGAGAACTTTTGAAATATTCTTCAACCTTACATGACGTCGGCGATTTTCTTTCTTTTAACAATCACCATCTTCATTCTCACTACATCATCTCCAACGCTGAACTTCTGGGTTTTGACCCCCAAGAAATTCAAATAATGGCAAATATCGCACGCTTTCACAGGAAAAAATTACCTACAAGAAAAGCTATGAAAGCGTCAGGAATGGAAGAAAAAACCAAGGAATGCGTTGCAATTCTTTCAACATTTCTAAGATTTGCAGAAAAACTTGACCGAAGCCATAGTGGACTAGTAAAAAAAGCTGAATTCATTAGAGAGGATAAAGATAGAATTTTGCTAGAGTTTTATTCAGACTCAGACTGCAGTTTTGAAGAGTGGAGTGTCATTCAAAATAAACAAGCATTCTACGAAGCCTTCGGTAAGCAACTAGATGTTCACTGTGAAGTTACACCTAGCACATAAAGACTTATTCTTTTTCCAGCTCAGCCTTCGCATTCTTTAAAGCTTCACTTTGCTCTTTACTTAAAACAGGATATTTTAAGTCGAGCTTGTCAATTTGCGATACTATGATTTCAGAAATTAATGAATGAGAAACCCATTTCTTGTCAGCAGGAATAATATACCAAGGTGCCCACTCCGTACTCGTATTATTAAAAACGTCTTCATACGCTTGCACATAGTCATCCCATTTCGATCGTTCAGAAAGGTCAAAGAGCGAAAATTTCCACTCTTTATCATGAGTTTCCAAGCGTTTAAGTAGACGCACTTTCTGCTCTTCTTTTGAAACATGAAGAAAGAACTTCAAAATTACTGTACCATTTCGAACGAGGTGCCGCTCGAACATATTTATGTCCTCGTATCGTTGATCCCAAAACTTTTTTCCCTCTAACTGCTGAGGAAGCTTCTGCTTCTCAAAGACTTCTGGGCGAACCTTAACAATAAGAACATCTTCATAGTATGACCGATTAAAAATTCCTATTTTTCCTCTCTCAGGCAAAGCTTTTGTGTGACGCCAAAGAAAATCGTGATTTAATTCTTCTTCAGAAGGAGTTTTGAAACTAGCAACTTCACATCCTTGAGGATTAACCCCTGACATTACATGTTGAATGGTACCATCTTTTCCTGCGGCATCCATTCCTTGTAAAATAATTAGCATAGAGTAACTATCGCTCGCCCAAAGCAACTCCTGCATTTCAATCAATTTCTGCCGATTAGCCTCAAGGATGACTGCAGCTTCGTCTTTTATCGTCTTTTTGTCTTCCTTACATTCTTTTTCTTTAGCCCACTTAGGAATCCAAGCTGGATCATAATCGTCTAAACTTATTTTTTTCCCAACAGGCACCTTAAAATCTTCTGCATCGGTTTGCATGCCAAAACATCTTCATTTAATGTAGGTTATTGTACTTAATAACAGCTACTGCAGGATTCGACAAACATTAATAGGTTATTTGATTGTTATAACAAAAAAATGAACTAAAGTGGTTGATTACTCATTTTAAATTACATAAGTTTCTTGAATTGTCACTAAACCGTTGTCTCCAACAATTCTCTTTATGTCTGGAAGAAGAGGCTCCAGCTTTGATTGCATATCAATTACTTCAATTATTAAAGGCATGTTAACCGTTACACCTTCTAGCTTCATCGTTGACTTGCCCCTTTTGCCAAAACCGTCAACTCCAGTCCAAACGGTTGCACCACTGACGCCTGCATTGACTAAAAAATCAATCACAAGGCGATCTAGACGTTTGCCTCCCACCTCATCGTTTTTCTTAATCCGAATAACTATACTCCACATTTTTATTCGCATCAGAGAATCCTCGCCATTAGCTCGTTGCCCAAAACTTTTCCACCTACAAGAGCACCGAGAGACAATCCCACGTTGGCTAATATGTTTAGTATTACAAGAATAAAACGGTTGGCATCCATCAAGTTGCTGGTTTCAAGCGCAAACGAAGACATGGTTGTGAATGCACCACAAAATCCGGTAGCTATTAGCAATGTGTAGTTTGAGTTTAAGTTTAGAGCGATTGCTAAGACTGAAAATAATCCAAGTATGAAGCTACCGATAATGTTGACGGCTAAAACGTTAACCGGTAATCCTCCGATGGTCTGAGGAGAAGCAACCATTATGTAGCGTAGAAAAGCTCCGATAACTGCGCCAACCGCTAAGAGTACGAATTCAATCATTTTCATATTTACCTACCTAATTTCTATTGGGTAGGCATTATCAGCATCCAAAAAGGAGCGGTTCTGACGGATTAGTCAAGGCTAATGCCATAACCAGATTTCTTTTCAAAAAAACAAGCCAGAAACTATTATACCTATTGGCTTTTGAAAGAAGATTTTTGCGTTTCCGAAACCTAAAATAAGCTGGCAACAAAATTATAGCCGTTTGAGGTTTGCAAAGTGTCATCTATCATCGAAGACCTCATCGCGAGAAAAATTTTCAACAATCGAGGAGAAGAAACGATTGAGGTTGATGTAATTACTAATGGGGGCTTCGGTAGAGCATCTGCTCCAGCGGGAAAAAGCCGAGGAAAAGCTGAAGTCATTTATTACCCACAAGGTGGAGTCGAGGCAGCTATTAAGAAAGTGGATGATTTGATTGCTCCTGAACTTGCCGGGTTAAACTCTGATTATCAAGAAGAAATAGACAGTACTCTTCATGAATTAGACGGCACCACTGATTTCAAAAACATTGGAGGAAACACCGCGTTTGCTATTTCTCTTGCCAATGCTGAAGCTGCAGCAAACTCTCATGGGTTTCTTTTATTCCAATTCATGGGCGGAAACGCCGCAACAACATTGCCTTATCCTCTGGGCAATTGTTTAAGCGGTGGTCAGCATGCAAGGGGTAAAGCGCCAGACATTCAAGAGTATTTAGCCTTACCGCATGGGGCTGAAAGTTTTATTGAAGCTCAAACAGCAAATACACAAATCCACAAAAAAATTGGTGATGCCTTAAAAAAGAAAAGCAGCCAATTTAACGGCGGAAAAAGTGACGAAGGTGCATGGATTGCCAATGTTGACACTATTGACGCTTTCGAAGTCATGGCAAAAGTATGTGAAGAAGTTGGCAACGAAGTTGATTTCGAATGTGGTTTTGGAATTGACGTTGCTGCTTCCTCTCTTTGGAAACCTAAAGATGAAAAGTACGTTTACGAGAACGAAGGCAAGAAACGTGATACAGCTGAACAATTAGAGTTTATGTTGGAAACAATTGAGAAATATCATCTTGCATACGTCGAAGATCCTTTCCATGAAGAAGATTATGAAAGCTTTGCTGAATTAACCCGCAAAGCGAAAAACTGCTTAATATGCGGCGATGATTTATTTACAACCAATACTGAAAGGTTAAATAATGGAATCAAGATTAACGCTGGAAACGCTATCATAATAAAAGTCAACCAGATAGGCACCCTGTCGGATGCAGCACTGACAATACAAACTGCACAGCGGCATGGTTACGACCCAGTTGTGTCCCATCGTTCGGGTGATACATGCGATTGGCACATTGCTCATTTGGCTGTGGCTTACAACTGCCCTTTAATTAAAACAGGCGTAGTTGAAGGCGCACGCATAGCCAAACTAAATGAGCTAATAAGAATTGAACATTTCCTTGGGAACAGAGCCAAAATGGCTGATTTGAAAATACGCTAATAAAGAAAGTGAAAAAATGTCTGAAGACGAAAATAAAGAGATTCAATCAGAGGAAGACCAAGTAGAAAACTCAGAAGAACCATTTGAAGAGGTTCAAGAACAGCAACCAGTAGCTCAAGAAGAAAAGAGTCAAGAAGCTCAACCTACAGAGGAGCTTTTGTTGCCAAGAGACACATTGTTGTCTGCAGGTATTCATATCGGAACACGAATGAAAACATTAGACATGGAGCCTTTCATCTACCGAGTAAGACCTGACGGATTATTCGTACTTGACGTTAAGAAAACAGACGACAGAATAAGAGTCACAGCAAAATTTCTCTCGCGCTATGAGCACGCAAAAGTAGCCGTTGCCGCAACAAGACTTTATGCTCAAGAACCGATTAAGAAATTCTGCCAATTAACTGGTGCAACACCATTAATTGGACGATTTATACCAGGACAATTATCTAATCCACAGTATCCAGGCAGAATTGACCCTGAAGTCATAGTTGTTTCTGACCCAAGAGCAGATGCACAGGCAGTCAAAGAAGCCTCAAAAGTCGGTATTCCAATCGTAGCGTTATGCAGCACAGATAATGAATTTGCCGGCGTTGACCTTGTTATTCCGACAAACAACAAGGGTAGAAGAGCTTTGGCAGTAATATTCTGGTTACTAGCGAGACAAGTTCTCCGAGAAAGAGGCGAATTAGGACCAGATAGGGATCCACCAGCAACAATAGACGACTTTGAAGCAAAAGTCACTCGGGAAGAGGAGGAGGAACCCTAACCCGTTGCCAACGATTCGGCGTCCAAATGTCGCTGGCCAATTTTATGAAGCCGACGCCGAAGCGCTCAGGGCACAAATTATAAATTGTTTTCTCCATGAACTTGGTCCAAAAAAGCTTCCCACGGTGAATCTGAACAGTTATCCAAGAAACATTGTGGGTGTGATTTGTCCACATGCAGGGTACATGTATTCTGGTCCTGTGGCAGCATCTGCTTTTTATGAGTTAGCATCAGATGGCAAACCAGACACTGTTGTGCTTTTAGGTCCCAATCACACTGGGTACGGAAGCGCTTTGAGCCTCATGTCCGAAGGAGTTTGGAAAACACCACTTGGCAATGTAGAAATCGACGCCGTAACTGCAAATGAAATTCTGCATGAAACCAGCATTATTGATGTTGACGAGCTTGCACATCGTTATGAACATTCTCTTGAGGTTCAATTGCCTTTTCTTCAATTCCTTTATGGCAACACATTCAAGATTGTGCCAATTTGTTTTCTGATGCAGGACTATGATAGTGCTGTTGAGGTTGGAAGAGCACTTGAAGAAGCTTTAGACGCCAAAAACACCGTTGTTATTGCTTCCTCAGATATGACACATTATGAACCTGCAAAAAATGCAGCCAAAAAAGACCAAGCAGCACTTAAGGCAGTAACAGATATGGATGCAAAAGGCTTCTATGAAACTGTTGAAAAACAAAGCATTACTGCATGTGGTTATGCGCCAATAACAGCCCTAGTCACCTACGCGAGCGGTGTATGCGCAAAAGCTACATTGTTAAACTATCATAACAGCGGCGACATCACAGGCGACCATTCAAGCGTGGTTGGGTATGCAGCAGTAAGCTTCAAGAAACAACCTTAGATGGAGTCCCATCGTGAAAGGGCTATTTGCCTCTTCTTTTCTTCTTTAAGTTCATGTATCTCTTTGAACAATGATAGTGCTTCATTAAATTTTAAGTCGTAATTTCTAAGGGTTTCTTCCATTTCGTTGGACCATTTGAGAAGATGAGGATAGTAAGGTTTTGTTGTATGTTCATTTCCTGCTGAGTGGTCAAACCAGAATTCTTGATATGAGTCCGCGCTGCCTTTTGCAGTGACATGAAAGTTAAATTCTTCAAGAATTAAGCCCAAGTGTCCTAATACGTGTCTTACTGCGCGGTCAATGCTTTCGGGATATTTATCGGCAACTTGGATATATTGATCAATAGCTGTTTGAAAATCAGGTTGTTGGTGCCACCATAATTTAGGATCTTCCAATTCAGTTTTTACTGTTTTTTCTGTTTCTCTAACCAAGTTACTTACTTTAGTTTTCATGATTGCAATTTTTTCTTCGCTTAAACTTAAAGTGATTTCAGGAAATTTAATAGCGTATTTTTTTGCTGTTTTACTATACCAATCAGCGGCGAAGATCACCGTTACTTTTATAAATTCATTTTTGAGTTCTTCCATACTTGAGATGAGAAGCGACAGAACAGCTTCTTTTTTCTGAATTAATTTATCTATTTCTTCACTCACAGCCGGAACCATTCCGTCTTAACTATAGTTTTTCCTTTTTCTATATTTCTTAACATGATAAAAAACTTTTGGAAACCTGCGTAGAAGAAATAGGATACGGTGCTCGGGGTTAAGTTAGCGGTTGTTATATCAGAGTGCAACAACATTATTTTATATTCTCTCAAATCATAAGCAAATCACAGAAAAAGAATCATTAGGGTAGCCATCGAGTTAGGCGGTTTGGCTGCTAACTTTGGATAAGGAATCTTGCCCACCATACTTCTCTTCCTTGTCTCTGTTAGCCTTGGCTTGACCTTCCTAACCTAAATTTTTCCCCTAACTAAAAACATTGAAATATTAATTACCTCAAAACAACTACAAACGAATGTTTTTATTTCCATGGTGCAATAACTTCCACTCAAGGTGTAAAGTA
>DATIXS010000258.1:0-8400 GCA_035518335.1 Candidatus Acidiferrum sp. | reverse complement strand
CATAGCTGCGGTTCAGAGGATGCTAAATCCCCCACTTTAAACCGTTAGCCTGCTGTTTTCATTTGTATTTTTCGACTTAAAATTTGACTGTGACTTCTAGAACGCGCCTAATAACACATGTTCAGCAAACAAGTCCTCATTGAAAGCTCCGACAAACTCCACTTTCTCATTAATTATTATCTTTGGTACCCCAATTACATTATATTTCATAGCTAAATCTGGAAACTCGCTTGTTTCAATTACTTCCGCTTTCACGAAATCACTTTCGATTGCTAATTTGTGTGCGACTGCCGCGGCGGCAGGACAGTGCGGGCAGGTCAGGGTGACAAAGACTTTGATTTGTACTGGAGATTTAACTTCTTTTAATATGGACTTGGTTTTGTCTGAAAGGTCGGTTTGTCCTTTTGAAACGTTAATTATTGCCTCAATTAACGTTTGAAGTTCATATCCATAAGGTATACCGTAGATTCTTACGCCGTAATCTTTTTTGCCAATAATGGCAAGAGCAGGAATCTTGTCAATACCATATTCTTTGGCTAAAGCAGCATCAGCAACAAAATCATGAATCTCAGCAGTTATCTTTTCATTAAGCGGCGCTAAGTCTAGAACTAATTGACGTGTGTCTGAGCAATATCGACATTCGAGCTCTTGAGTAAACATGACAATTTTAACCGGATCAACCAATTTCTCCTTAAAATCATTTTTGAGAAGCTCTTTTTTGTCATCAGGAATTAAACCCATTAAACATAACTCCATGAACGCCTGTCAATTTATTTTGACAAATCTACTAAAACAAACAGATTATTCACACATATATTGATTTTTCATTTCAAAGAAAATAACAAACAACCTTTTGCTGCCTAAAACATCAATCGAAGAAAGATCCCTCATAATCTGAACAATTTTATACTCAGAATTGTAGAATAAATAACCGCCTCATTTTCTTAGTAACCAAAAAATATTTCAGCGTATCGAGCTTAAGTTTTCAGTAAAATGGCAAACACAATCAATATAAACGCTTTCACACATTAAAAAATCTGATTTTTGCGAAATAATAATGGAGCGAAAAACTTGACAACAAAAATTTATGCAAACGCCAAGTTAATTGAAGGTTTTCAAATTCTCCTCGACGATAACGAGTCTCATAGCTATGTAGTTGACCTTGCGCCTGACTTGGGAACAGGGCTTGGGGCTTCAGCCCTTGAATTATGCGTGATGAGCCACGCCGGTTGCTATGCTACAATCTTTCTCTTAACAGCAAAGAAAATGCATTTAACAATCAAAGATTTGAAAGTAAAGCTAGAAACTGTAAAATCGGATGAAACAGGGACGATAAGTGAGGAAATTTTTAATATCAATATTAAGGCGGATGCACCACAAGATAGAATCGACCGTGCACACAAGTTAACGGTTGAAACTTGCCCTGTTGGAATTCTTTTTGAGAGGGCAGGCGTTAAAGCAATCTATAAAGTAACCACAATCAAGGAGTAAAAAAAATTTATGAATAATGTTGTTTTGAAAGAAGGGATAAACTGGGTTGGAGTTGTTGACTGGAACCTACGAGACTTCCACGGTTATATAACCGACCGGGGCACCAGCTATAATGCATACCTAATCAGGGACGAAAAAACTGCGCTAATAGATACCGTGAAATGCAGTTTTGCGGATGAATTAATTGAGAATATTGAGCAGTTAACAAGTGTCGAAAAAATTGATTACCTTATAGTCAACCATGTTGAAATGGATCATTCCGGTAGCTTACCCGTAATTGCCAAGCTCGCAAAAAACGCTAAAATAATTTCGTCACAAAGAGGAAAAGACGCCTTAATAGAACATTTTGGGGCTGAATTTAACAGAGTTGAAACCGTCAAAACTGGAGATGAGATTCAACTTGGAAAACGTACATTGCGATTTATAGAAACACCTATGCTTCATTGGCCTGACAGCATGTTTAGCTATCTTGTAGAGGACAAAATCCTATTCTCTAATGATGCATTTGGGGAACACCTAGCGAGTTCCGGACGCTATGACGATGAAGTTGACGAGCAAGTGCTTATGGAAGAAGCGAGGACTTATTATGCCAACATTCTGACACCCTTTGCACCTTTGATAACACGGAAGATTCAAGAAGTTGTACAAATGGGTATTCCCATAGAAATTATTGCACCCGATCACGGCGTAATCTGGCGAAAAGATCCATCAAAAATAATTAATGCATACTTACAGTGGAGTTCAGGCGCATCCAAACAGGAAGCCGTTGTAATATATGACACCATGTGGGGCAGCACCGACAAAATGGCAAGAGCCATTGCTGATGGCATAATAAGCCAAGGAATTGAGGTTAAATTACTCAAACTACGAGCAACAAGCAACACTGACGCAGTCACAGCAGTCTTAGAAGCAAAAACAGTAATCGTCGGATCGCCGACATTAAACAATCAAATGTTCCCAACGGTAAGCTCATTTTTAACCTACATAACAGGGTTAAAACCCAAGGGTAAACTCTGGAGTTTCTTCGGATCTTTCGGCTGGGGAGGCGGCGCAGTGCGAGACATGACGGAAATGGCAAAGAAAGCAGGCTTTCAAATCCAAGAAGGAAGCGTTGAAGTCAAATATATTCCAGATGAAGAAGATTTGAAAAAATGTTTTGATTTTGGGCAGCAAATAGCCCAAAAAATCAAAGCCTAACTTCTTTTTTTATTGGATTTTCATGAATTTTTCTTTTGGTGTAGCGCAGATTGGACAGTTGTCGGGTGTAGAGCCTTCAAAAGTGTTTCCACAAACTGGGCAAACGTAATAATCTGTTTTTGTAGGTTGTGTTTTGGCTTTTAATTCATCGAGCGCTTTTTGATAGAGGGCGGCGTGGATTTGCTCAACCTTATTTGCATAGTCAAAGCTGATTTGTGCAGGTTTGTTTCCATCTTTTTTAGCATCCTCAATAAATTCTGGATACATTTTCTTAAATTCGTAGGTTTCGCCTGATACTGCGGTGACTAGGTTATCAGTAGTTGATTTCACTTGGCCCATCACCTTCAGGTGGTTTAGAGCATGGACTGTTTCTGCTTGAGCCGCAGCTTTAAACAGCATGGCAATTTGTGGGAACCCTTCTTCCTCTGCCTTCTTAGCGAAAGCCAAATACATCCTGTTAGCTTGGGATTCGCCAGCGAAGGCAGCTTTTAAATTTTCATCAGTTTTAGTCATAAAAATCACTAAAGAAAAGTAATTGAAAAGCAAGTAATAAGCTATACTAACGGATATGGCAGATGCAAAATACGTTAAGGCTGAATTGTAATCGATCTCCTGAATTTTGCTTGAGGCAAAGTATATTAGTTGTTTTTTCCTTTGGTTTGTTTGATTTTTGGTGAATTTTATGGAAAAAGTAAAATCGTTTACTCTACCTAAACTACCTTATGACTATAATGCTCTTGCACCATACATTTCGGAGCAGCAACTGAAACTTCATCATGACAAGCACCATCAAGCTTACGTAAACGGCGCAAACGCAGCTTTTGAAAAACTTGACAAAGCACGCAACGAAAACGCTGAAGTCGACATGAAAGCTATTCTCAAAGAATTATCCTTCAATGTTGGTGGTCACTTATTGCACACTACATTCTGGGAAAACATGGCGCCCGCAGGTAAAGGCGGTGGAGGGCAACCAGGTGGAGCTGTTGCAGACATGATCAACATGGGATTTGGAAGTTTTGAGCGGTTCAAAAAAGAATTTACATTGGCTGCAGCAAGCACAGAAGGTTCAGGATGGGCTGCCTTAGCTGTTCACCCGTGTATTGGAAGACCTTTGATAATGCAAATTGAAAAACACAACGTGAATGTTTACCCTACATTCAATATTTTGATGGTTTTGGATGTTTGGGAACATGCCTACTACCTTGACTACAAGAATGAGCGGCCAAAATTCATTGAAGCTTTTTGGAACATTGTTAACTGGGACAAAGTAAATAAAAACTTAAGCCTTGTAAAATGAGCACTAGAAACACCAATCTCTTTGGTTTAGTTTTCAGTGCCCTCCAGCTCTTTTTTTAATTATTTTAGTGACCGATTTCTATTTTTTTAAGCAAGTCGCTTTGTCTTTTAGTGTACAGTGTCGACTTGTCCTTTTGAAGGTAGATTGATACTGCTGCTATGCTTTTTGTCGGGTCATTTCTCATTAATATAGAATACAGATGCACCAGTTTAATTCCAATTGGATCTTTGGAAATTTGTCCATTTGTTAATTTTAATGCAAGTGGAATAGCATCATTAATTGAACCACCCGCGGCAACTATTCTAACTTCATCAAATTTTGCAAGCCGCAAGAGACTTACTGTAAGAAGCCGTTCCTTAGTAGCTGCTCTACTGACGCTAATTGTTTGCTCCGCAACATCTTCCATTTTACCTTCTTCTTGCTCAGCTATTTTGGCGTAATCCAATATCGGTTTTTGAGCAAGATGCGCTGAAATCGCATGTGCCTTCCCAAGAACTGGCAATTCAAGATTTCCGATAAATATGTCATCAACATAGACTTTGGCAATTTCAGTTGCCATGTTTATAGCGGAACAAACCAAAAACATCGCGTCATTTATCCCTACTATATTGATTTCGCCTGTTTCCACAATGTTAGAAATTATTTTTTCAACAATATCGGTAATTTTTAATGAAACATC
Organism: Candidatus Acidiferrum sp.; assembly: GCA_035518335.1. GTDB lineage: Archaea > Thermoproteota > Bathyarchaeia > Bathyarchaeales > Bathycorpusculaceae > Bathycorpusculum. Next base: position 3,736 of record DATIXS010000258.1, on the reverse strand, counting down.
CGAAGGTTGAATTACTAACACGTTGCCTTTAGACTCTTGGCTCATACCAGTACCTTATCAGTTACTGGGGCGTCTGGTAATATATCACTTGCCAATTAAGAATCAAAAAAAGAACTAAGTTTATGGAGGCGTTATTTTAATCGCTGCAGCAGGGCACTGCATTTCGCATGCGAGGCATTGGATGCAATCTTTTTCGCGTGCTGGATCAGATTTGCGTTCAGACAGTGGGTGTCCTGGAGAGTCAGCCCAATCGTAGAGGGAAACTGGGCAAACATCTATGCATACTCCGTCTCCAAGGCATGAATCCCAATCTACTGCGCTGTTTGTCCCGTGGATTCCTAGTTTTTGTGGGGCTTCAACTGGGCCCCAGATTTTATGTCCGTTATGTTCGCCAACAACTTGGCGTTTTGTTTGAAAATCAGGATCAATTGGCAAAAAATTCACCACTAAAAATCAGCGGAATGTGTAATATTAGGTTTTCTGCCTAAGAGTAGGTGTTTTACTATTTTTTAATTGATTTCACTTGGTCGAGGACAACGATGAAAATATATATTCCTGCCACATGCCCATCTTAGAGATTAACGACAAGAATCAGCTTTTGGGTTTTATTGTAATTAAGACTTTTCCTGACTGATCATCGGTCTTAACTGCAGTCCACAAAACATTTGTGGTAGATAACCTAGTTTCACTCGATACAAATGGCTCAATATCGCCTACCAATCGGCATGAGATATGCAACTTTACAGGAAAGAAAACAATTCTACACCGAAGAATTCAATCTTCAGAAAGTATCCAAATGGTTCAGAAACGGATTAGCAAAGACCAAATTTGCAGTAATCATGGGCAGACATACAAAAATTTACCCAGAAAAATACAAAGCAGATGCATCAACCACGTTAATAATTGACGAGTACGAAAGTTTAGAAGACTTCAGGCAACAAATAATTGAGTTTCTGCCTGAAGCGGTATATTATGACAGAAGTGTATATAACGAAAAGGACCAAAAAATTGGTCAAGAGCTTGCTTTTGACCTTGATCCAGAAAACATAACCTGCCCGATCCATGGTACGTTAGCAGATAAAATGAAGCGCAATCAAGGTTTAAGCTTCTGCGAGTTAGAACTAGAAATGGTTAAACAAGAAGCAATTGGGCTTTACAAGTTTCTTGAAAATCGATTTTCCGAAATCAAAGTCGTTTATTCGGGCAGAGGTTTCCACGTTCATATTTTGGATCAGCAAGCCTATCAAATGAGTACTCAAGAAAGAATAACTCTCGCACAACAAGTAAAAAGCGTCGGGTTCCATGTAGATGAATGGGTGACATCAGGCGAAATGCGTTTGATTAGGCTTCCATGGAGTCTAAACGGTTTAGTATCAAGAATTGTGTTACCACTAACAAAAGATGAGTTGGAACCCTTCGACGCTATCCACGACGAACGGTGCCTACCTGAGTTCATAAGCAAAGAAGCTATTTCTTGACTTCTTTAGCTTTTTTCTCTTTTTTAGCGTAATAGGCTTTCTTTTTCTTTTCTTCTTCAGCTTTTGTCGGTTTGACTGGTTTTGCCATTAAAATCCTCAAATATGTTATCTCTTGCTCGCATAAAAAATTTTCCAACCAAAAAGAAGTTGAAAAGTTTATTTGCCCTATAATATTTCATTTGTTAATATTGAGGCTAATTTATGGAGCACTTTGATATTATCGTAGTTGGCTCAGGCTCAGGAATGCTTGTTGCTTCAGCGGCTGTTGAACAGGGATTAAAAGTAGCGTTAGTTGAACATGGCAAAATGGGTGGTACGTGCATAAACGTAGGTTGCGTCCCATCCAAGATGCTCATTTATCCAGCAGACGTCATTGCTACAGTTAAAGAAGCAGGGAAACTAGGAGTCAATGCAACTGTGGAATCAGTGGATTTCAACAACATCATGACTAGGATGCACATGTTAGTTGATGAAGATTCAGGCCACCAAGCGCTGGCTGTCGAAGCAACGCCAAATTTGACTTGGTTTAAAGAAACAGGAGAGTTCATCTCCGATTATACCATGCAGGTTGGTGCACATATTATAACTGCAGAAAAAATCTTCATTGTATCAGGTGTACGCACTGCAATACCTCTAATCAATGGGATAGACAAAATCGACTACCTAACAAGTGACACAGCTCTACAGTTAAAAACGCCGCCTGAAAGCATACTTGTCATTGGCGGAGGATACATCGGAATGGAGTATGGACATTTCTTCTCAAGCATTGGAACAAAAACCACCATAATACAGAGGCCAAATCGTGTACTACCTGAAGAGGAACCAGAAATTTCTGAATTGTTAAAGAATGAAATGGGGAAGCGAATGGAAATACATACAGGTTTCGAAGTGGTTGAAGCCAAACAAGAAGGGCAAGTTAGAACATTAGTTGCTAGAAACCGCCAAGATGGCAGCCTGCATGAGTTCTCTGCAGAGGCAATAATGGTAGCTACTGGCAGAATATCAAACGCTGATATGCTAAAACCTGAGAAAACGGGTGTAAAACTTGACGACCACAATTTCATAAAAGTTAACGAGTACCTCGAAACCACAAAGAAAAACATTTGGGCATTCGGCGACGCAACCGGAATTCAAATGTTCAAACACGTTGCAAACTACGAAGCGGGCATCGCGTGGCACAACTCCCTTCATGATCATAAAGCTAAAATGAACTTTTCAGCTGCGCCTCATGCAGTTTTTACTCATCCGCAAATCGCCAGCGTAGGCTTAACAGAAAAAGAAGCTAAAAATCAAAAAACCAAAGTCTTAGTTGGCATGGCACTTTACAAGGATACCGCTATGGGTGCAGCCATGGGAAATGTAGAAGGTTTTGTAAAAGTTCTTGTCGAAAATGATACAGGAAAGATTCTTGGAGCCCACATAATAGGTCCGGAAGCCTCAATTCTTATTCAAGAAATCGTTGACGCCATGGTTTCTGAAACTGGAACCTTTGCACCTATTGCGCAGGGAATGCATATTCACCCTTCACTTTCAGAGGTAGTTCAAAACGCTTTCGGCAACCTCAGACCAACATAATTATGGAAACTTTCATCAGGGAAAACGAGACGAAATTGGTTTAGAAACATTTACTCCGGCTAAAAAGTTATATTATTCCAAAAGCAACTCTTTCTAGCAGAGTGTTTTATTATGAATATTCTCAAAGTTTCTGGCAAAATTAACAAACACAAAGTTTTCGTGTATGCTTTAAGCACTTGCGTTTGGTGTAAATTGACTAAACAGTTTCTAAAAGACAACGATATCCAATACGAGTTTGTCGATGTTGACTTAGCTGATGAAAAAGATAAAGACAAAATTCATGAAACGATCCAAAACATGGGCGGTATGCTTAGCTACCCAACGATAATTGTTGACGATAAAGTCGTGATTAACGGTTTTCGGAAAGACAAGCTTACGGAGGTACTTGAAATTTGATTGCTCTAGATCAGGTCCGCCGAAGGGCTGAAGCTGACGCTAAAACTTACGGATACTACTTAACGCCCCAACCTGAACTTCTTCAGGGGTTTCTTGAAGGATTAAAAACAAATGAAGACCGCTATGGTTATCCCTTATGCCCCTGCAGACTTGCCTCAGGCGTGTACGATTATGATCGAGACATCATTTGCCCATGCGACTACCGTGACCCAGACGTTGCTCAATACGGCGCATGTTATTGCAGACTTTACGTTAACAAAGAAGTTTTTGAGAGCAAGAACTTGCCT
>DATIXS010000257.1:0-3148 GCA_035518335.1 Candidatus Acidiferrum sp. | reverse complement strand
AGTTTTCCTCGGCTTTTTTGAGTTCAGAAATGTCTGTCACTATGCCAAGTATTGCTTTCTCTCCCTCGTACTCTATCAACTTCGAAGTGATTATTGCATTGATTCTTTTGCCATTTTTGCTCATTAACTCATAATTGTATGGAGAAGTAACTTCGCCTTTAAGGTGTCTAGAATAATAAGACTTAATGGATTCAACACATTCAAGAGGCGAAAGCGAGAGGAAATTAAAGTTAGGAGAATAAAGCTCTTCTCTTGTGTATCCTGTGATTTCTTCACTTTTCTTGTTAGCATAAACTATTCTGCCGCTTTTGTTTATAAAAATAATATTAGGCGATTCTTCCGCTAAATTTCTAAATTTTTCCTCACTTTCTTTCAAAGCAGTTTCAGCATGCTTAGAGGTAGAAAGGTCTCGAACTGTACTCAACACAAACTGTTGATTGTTTGCGTCAATTAAAGAAACTGAAAGCAGGATAGGAAATAATTCGCCGTTTTTTCTTCTGCAAGAAATTTGGATATTTTCTATTTTTCCTTTAGATTTAAGGTGGCTGGCTATCTTTTCTCTGTCAGACAAATTAGCCCATAATCCTAGCTCTATTGCACTCTTACCAACTGCTTCTTGAATTGTATAACCAAACATTTTCGTAAAACGTTCGTTAATGTCAATAATAGTGGATTCTTTCAGAGTGGAGATTAGAAATGCATCATGTCCGATTGCGAATACTTTTCTAAACTTTTTCTCGCTTTCAACCAGCGCCGCTTCAGCTTTCTTGTTTTCTGTGACATCTCTAAAGATGTTTACGATACTGACAATTTTTCGGTTCTTATCTCTTATGAACCTGGTGCGAACCTCGACGGAAACTTTACTGCCACTTTTGTGTTTAAGTTCCAACAACACTATTTTCTTTTCTTCGCCTTTTCTTAATGACCCAAGAAAGAGTTTTAACAGCTTTGGGGAATCTCCAAACTTTATTAAGCCGAGAGTAACAAAATTCTTGCCGATTATCTCCTCTGGCTTGTACCCGAGAAGGTCTTCAACCCGATTATTTACATCCAGTATCTTCCCACGAGTGTCTACATAAGTTATTACGTCATGAACGTTTTCAAAAATTGTTCTAAATTTCTCTCCAGCGGCAATCAAAGCTTCCCCAGACTTCTTGTGCTCAAGTTCAGCTTTTTTGCGTTTTACAGTTTTATTTATTGCGTCGGCTAATTCGCAGTAGACTGTTTCAGGTGAACCGTTTTTGTTGATGTAGCAGTCGGCACCTAAATTCAAAGCTTTGACTACAACTTCTTCTCTTCCTTTTCCCGTGAACAAAATGAACGGTATGTCATTTTGTTGTTGTCTGAGTTCTTTTAGGAAATCTAATCCGTCTTTTAGGGGCATTTCATAATCTGAAATGATTGCATCATAATTTTGTTTGCCGAGTTTTTGGAAGGCTTCTTTAACAGACAATGCGCTTTCAATCTCAAAATTATTTTCTATCGTAAGTATCTGTTTTGAAACTTCAATAAGAGTTTGGTCGTCGTCAACATGTAGAATATGCAAGCTGACCTTTTTTGTGGAAGTATCCTCGATGAAGGATGGTTGACAAATGTTCTCAATTACTTTAGGATTTGAGTCTTCAATGGCGTTTGCTCGGCGCATGTCCAACATTGACAAGTTGTTAACTAAAAGAGGTTATGAATTCTGCATACTTACATCAAATTCAGCATATTGCATAAGAGAGGCAGAGACTATCATAAAATTATCCAAAACAAACTTTTCAAATATACGCCGACCCCCCGAAAACGCTAATCCAGTCCTCAGCAACGGAACTGCAGCGTTTACTTTTTCTCACATTTGTTTACAGATTTTTGCAAAATCTTGCAGATTCCTGCATCTGTTTGCATTTGCTTGAATTTGTTTCCGCTACCTGCAAAGGAATTAAGCTCTGCTTCAAAAAAACAATCCAAAACATAAAGACCAAAGATTGCGCTAAATTTTCGTTGCTCTCATTTTGTCTTAAAGTCTTCCCGTACCTTCATTTGCCGCCTCTTCAAGTTGTAACTCAACGAAAAGTCGTGGGCAGCATCTCGTATTCGCCTGAGCAAGAGCATCATTCGGCTGTTCTTGTTGAAACGTTTAGGCGCTGAATCCTCAGACAAATAGATTTCCTCACGCTCCTTCGCTAAGCCAACAAGCGGAATCTGCAAACCCAAACTGTCAAGTGCAGTTTTAGCTGCACTAACCTGGCCTGGGCCACCATCAATTAACACTAAATCAGGCAGTGAATTTTTCTCTTCTACCAAACGCTTGTATCGCCTGAGCACCACTTCGTTGACTGCGGCGAAGTCATCTTGCCCAATGAAGGTTTTGATCTTGAATTTACGATAGTTTTTCTTATCCGGCTTTGCATCTCGGAAAGACACCATGCCTGAAACCACATGTTCCTGCCCTAAATTAGAAACATCAAAACACTCAATAACACGAGGTAACGTTGGAAGATGAAGCTCAACTTGCAAATCATTAAGAGCGCTATCAACTTCTAAAGTCGACTCCAAATTTTTCTCCGCCAACCGCACAAGCGCAAGCTTACCCGAACGCATAGGAATCGTTAACGAAACTGGCGCGTTACGCTTAGAAGACAAAAACTCTTCAAGCGCCCTCTTCTCATCTGTGCCTTGCCAACAAGGCTTATCCAACAGAATCTCACGCGGGATCCGATTCGTCGCGTAAAAAGCCTTCAGAAATTCCTCTTCAATCTGAGGCTGCAAATCTACAGTGAACTGGCTTTTTCCACACAAAACGCCTTTGCGCACGCCCATTTGAACAGCCAGCATCTTCTCACCAACCTGCTTAAACACTAATATGTCTTGGTCAAAACGCCGTTCTTGATCAACAATCTGATGTTGAGTGAGAAGGCGGATCGAAGCAATTTGCTTGCGGAGGTCAAGAGCATTTTCGTATTGTTTTTCTGCAGAAGCAGTTTCCATTTGGGAGGTTAGGTCTTCAATTGTTTGTTGATAATTTCCATTTAAGAACGAGCGCGCATGTTTGACTTGATCGGCATATTGTTCAGATGTGACATTATCTATGCAGGGTGCACTGCAAATGTGTATGTGAAAGTTTAGGCAAGCACGGTTATGCATGGTTTTGCATGTACGCAGT
>DATIXS010000256.1:0-2574 GCA_035518335.1 Candidatus Acidiferrum sp. | reverse complement strand
AGCCGCAGTTGTCGCACCTCCATGAAAGCTGATATTCTACCTTATCTAGCGTTTTTTTGTGGATTCGATAGAGTTCTCCTTTTGTGCTAAGAAGCCTTTGAATATCTTGGATTAGAGGTTCAAGCCTAAATGACGGGAGGTTTTCAGGTTCAAGGTTTTCTAAATCTGATTGCTTGTTGATTACACCGCCTTCAAACTCAATTTTAGCAGCTCTTTTTCCCAAGGCTTCGATAAGCAATAGTACGTAGATAGCGACTTGTATTCGGTGAGCAGTTTGCTCCCTCCAAGAAGATTTTATTTCAAAAATTCGAACCTTTACTTTGCCATCTCTGATAGGCCATACTCCGATCAGATCGGCTATACCTTTTATATCCCATAAACCGATGTGCCCCAGCATTGGAGCTTGATAAATCAAAACAGGCTTATACTCAGCCTGGACCATGACAGAGAGTGCATTTTCAACTATTTGGGTTAATGCCTCACGAGATTTTGGCCATGCGCTATCCCATTCGCCCACTTCTTTTTTAGGGTCATAACAGCTAAAATCTTTAAAGTCAGCAACTTTAGCTTTTAACTCTTGTACGGTTTTTTCTTCAAGCTGTTTACCTGCCGTAAATAGGAGAGGACTGAGCGGCTTATGAAATGCTTCTGGCCACTTCTTTTTTTTCTCCACCTTATCTTCAAATCGAAGTTTGAAATAGCGGGGGCAACAGTCGAAGCGGATGTATTCTGCTATTCCTGAAGCATCCAGTGGAGGCAATTCATCGGTGGGTTCTTCAAGGCAGACTTCGTTTTTTTGCGCAAGTAGCTTAATTCCTTTTGAATATGTTGGCCCGACTCCCCTTTCATCTGAATTGGCTGCTTTTCCTTCCACTTCGAATGCTCCTTCTCCCTAAACAAGCGTATGTTGTTTTAATGGGGTACTTATGTTTAAAGGAATATCTCAACTATGCCTAATTGCAAAGCGGATAAGCAAAAGGAAAAAATGAACGGAATCATGTAATTGTTTCGTTCCAGTAATACACTTTCTGGTAATTACTCAAGGTTGAGTCAATTATGGTTGGGTCGTTATAAATTACGTTTAAGCTGCCGTTGTATTTTTCAAGCAGGAAATGAATATCTGCAGAGATTTTTTGGGTCAAATTATCCGCGGGGAACAAACCCCAAATATTGTCGTTTGAACTTCGAAAACCAAATCCATAGTCTTGAGGCAAAACATAGGCAACTGTAGCTTTGTATTGAGGAATCGAATCTGGATTGTTGTGAAGGACGTTCCAGAATTTTTGTAAAGCTTGGAAGTGTTCTTCCAGCAAGGTGCCATATGGATTGTTATCTGGGTAAACGGGGTAACTGAAAACGATTGCGTAGGATGCTCCGGTACTGTAGGCTAATGTAAGGTCTGAGTATAATTGATCTCCCGATTCAAGGTAGGGTGCCTGATTAAATTGCCAGGTCACAATAATTCCCCAGTTTTTGTGGAATGATTGTGCAGCTCCTCTGTCAAGTGAAACTATAAGTGGCCTACCAGGACTTCCGTGCCTAGTTTCATTTCCTAAGAACTCAGCAAAAACAGTGCTGTATGAAGATTTATAATCAAACCAATAGAGACCGTAATCAGAAGTGACTATTCGCGACAGGTTGCCAGCGTTGTAATAATATTGGACAATACCTGATAAGATGCCCTCGTAATTCGTAGCTACCTCCGAGTAGCTCACACCATTTTGAATTAGTCTAGAAGTGCCGTTATCAAGCTGGTTACCCCCTGGCTCGTCATACCTGTAAACACCTAAGAACTTGTTTCCATATTTGCTATATGCATCTCTCATCCAGGTGAAAGTTGTATAATTATCGGACCAGCCTCCACTACTATTATAGTTGGGAGACGTAAAACTAGTGAAAAAAACGATGAAGTTTAGCCCCGAATCGTTTAGGTAATTACATGATTGGTCCAAAGCCGACCGATTAAAAGAAATGCCAATTGAACCAATTATGAAGAGGTTCGTGTAATCTTTAACCTTATCCACCAAAGCTTTCAATGCTCCAAATTGATCAGAATAAGCAAACTCTACACCGACGTAAAATGGTCTAATGGCAGTTGAAGTAGGTTTACTGAGAATATTAACACCGATGAACACTGAAACAGAAATTATCACTATGAGCAACGTAGCCGTTAGTACAATGAATTTTCGGTTCAAATATGCACAACCAATCGCTATTGTAATCAACAAAATAAGGCTATTTAATGTTTGAAAAATGACAGAAGCGCACAATCAAGCTATTCAAGATGAGTTTACCTAGTATACAATCCTATCAATTCTCCTTTAGCTAGAATATGGTCTTGCATTACTTTTTCAACATCCTTCTTTCTAGAGTTAGTTCCCAAATTCAGTTCTATGTCCAAGGCATAAACTTTGAAAAAATATCTGTGAGTACCGCCTGGTGGGCATGGACCCATATAATTTGGCTGCCTTGCGCTGTTAATTCCTTGTTTTCCAGGAACAGTGTTCTCGCCTATCTTGCTTGTTGAGGCAGGAATATTCCAGACAACCCAATGGTCAAATGTACCGCTTAGTG
>DATIXS010000255.1:0-2271 GCA_035518335.1 Candidatus Acidiferrum sp. | reverse complement strand
TAACAACCACTTTGGAATTTGTCGTGGCGCTCATTAGACAGCTCTTACCCACATTGGTCATGCCGATTAGCGCTATCTGCGCTGAACCTTCCTTTTCAACAAAAAGCTTCGGTCCGCCGCTACTTTTCCCTGTGCCCATCCGTTTCTTCTTGTCCAGATCAGCGCGAATAAGAGAAATTTTCCTATTCATTTCGCCACGAAGTTTCATGGTGCCTTTGTGATGTGGAACATATTTTAGGAACTCAATCATGGCATCCATTTTTTCTTTAGGCGAATGAGCAGCTTCAACTAGCTCCCATTTGTCCATTGCTTCAGGCGGCAGATTAGTAGGCATATAAACTTCGAAGATACTATCGGCAAGACCACTTTAAGACTATTTCTAATCAACCCCTACAAAACAGCCCCGAACAACATCTTGAACGGGGCATTTTGCATTAAGTTGTTTTTAATATGCAACCACAAAATCATGTAAGCCACCTAAAAATGCCAAAACATTTTTCGCTTCCCCTAAAATGACTTCTTTCTGGAATATGCTCTGTTAACCCCACTTGGTTCGGGCAGCGGTTTTCATAGCATGGCGTTTCGCTCAGGATTTAGTTTTAAATATGCTTACTTGATTACTTTTCTATTGAGCAACGAGCCTTGTCGTTGAACGCCGTTATAGGAAGATTTTATGGTGAATCTTCACGTTAGCCGTGATGTTTTAACTGTGCTGGTGAGCATTGCAGTACAGGTACCCTTAGCAGTTTTCCTAGGGCACGCCTACGACCAAACAACTTTCATGGACGCAGGATACCTGGTCAGCGCCGGTTTAAACCCATATCAATCTCATTTAGTCACCGTTTTTTCGCCCTATTTAGTTGGAGTAAACCCCATCATTGGAGATCCACCACTGTGGCCTTTACTCTTGGGCACCATCTACAGGTTATCCTACGGCATCGTGCCAAACATTTTTCTTTATAATTTTGCAACGAAAATTCCAGTTATCGCCGCCAACTTAGGATTAGCGTATCTCACCAAAAGCTTGCTTAGGAGGCAGGGTGCATCCGAAAGAAAAATCAAGTTCGCTTGGATTTTCCTGCTATTCAACCCTTTTTTACTGCTTACAACAGCAGCTTGGGGACAATTCGATACGCTTATAGCACTTTTGTGCATTTCCTCGCTGTATCTTTTAAGCAACGGCAAGACTAAAGGAAGCGCAATTCTGCTTGCGTTAAGCGCAGTTTTGAAACCCATTTCGCTCCCTCTCATCGGTCTTCCTATTCTCTTTATCTCAAAACAAAGTTGGCGCAAAACAGCTGTATACATTCTGATTTCAGCAGCGGTAATTGAGGCTTTGTGGATTCTACCCTTCGTCCCTCTCAGCTGGATTATGCCTTCTTCAGGCACCCAGTTAGCCTCATATTTCACAAGAGCGGGTGGTATGACGCCTTTCAGCCTGGTGGAACTTTTCAGGGACACAGTCACAATTCCGACAGGACTTGAGTTATTAGGCTACATTTGGATCCCCGCCCTGATATTGGGTTACTACGTCGTTTATCGTGATCCGCCTAAAACATTCAATGAATTAACCCAGAAAGCAATCGGTATAATGCTTGTTTTTTTTCTGACATATTCCTGGCTCTCCGAACCCTACGTCAATGTTGTAATCGCGCTAGCTCTTCTCGCTTTGCCGTTCACCAAGATTAATTTCCGCAACTTCCACTTCTTATGGGTAATCACGTTAGTATTCATGATCTTTACCACTAATTTTTTTCAGCTTTTCTACCTTGTTTCCCCTCAATCTCTCGTCGGAACAGCGATTCAAATTGAACATAACGTCAGGGATTGGAGACTGATTGCACGCTTTTTGACTGTTGTGGCATGGCAGTTTTTTGCTTGGATGTTAGCTGTTAAAATCCTTTTGGTAAAGAAGTTTAAGATGCAAATAAACGAAACAGTTTGATTATTTTTGGATTACTTCAAACGTTTTAGGTTTTTTTATGATAGCGATTACTGGAGTGAGACATTCAAGTAAGCCTATTACTATTGAAGATAATAGGGCTAAGAGGTGGTAGCTTATTCTCCTTTTTATGGGAAGATATTTTCCGTTTACATAAGCGCCGATTTGATAGGAAGACAGCCACATTAGGCTTGTTATCGTAAAGAAGACCTTCAAGGGCCAATATATGTCTTGATAGATGAAAAAGGCGAAGATTGACGCAATTCCTGAAAACAACCCAGATGTCCAAATTAGTGCTCTTCCTGCTTGCCTGATTTTCTCCCTTCTCT
>DATIXS010000254.1:0-6973 GCA_035518335.1 Candidatus Acidiferrum sp. | reverse complement strand
GGGCTTCAATACTGGCGTAACCCCAAACGACATATTGGTATTCCAAAATGATTTTGAAAAAAACCAAATCCAACTTAGTGGCTGTCAATGTAAAACATATAATATGTCAGAACCACCGCACAATTGGGACAATGGTAAACAAGGAAATTACTGGAGCGACTATAATGGCACCGACTCAAATCATACGGGGATAGGAGACACTCCATATATAATTGATGTTTTAGATCGTGATCGTTTTCCATTGATGCAAAACCCGATTAAACCGTCTGTTCCAGCATCAACAATTCCAATCGAAACGATAGTCTTAGGAATCTCAGCCTCAGCAGTCCTAGTTGTAATGGTGTTTACAGTTAAGCGGATGAGAAAGAGAAAAACTTCTTAACGCTACTTTTTTATTCTAAATCTCTAAGCTACCTTTTGGAGGTTTGTACAATGAAGGTCGTTGCTTTTAATGGAAGCGCACGGAAAGATGGAAACACAGCCATTTTGATTCGCCGAGTCTTGCAAGTTCTTGAAAGTGAAGGGATAGAAACCGAATTAATTCAGCTAGCTGGCGAACAGATTCACGGTTGCACTGCTTGCGGTGTATGCTTTAAAATAAGAAACAAGCAATGTAAAATAGTAAACGACAACGTAAACCTGTATATTGAAAAGATGGCTCAGGCAGATGGAATTATCCTTGGTTCCCCAACTTACTTTTCAATGATGTCATCTGAATTGAAAGCGCTTATTGACCGTTCAGGATTTGTTGGGCAGGCAAATTCTAATTTATTCAGGCAAAAAGTTGGTGCTGCTGTTGTTGCAGTTCGAAGGGCAGGTGCAATTCCAACATTTGACGCTATAAACCATTTCTTCCTTATCAGTGAGATGATAGTTCCCGGCTCTACTTACTGGAATATCGGTATAGGTTTAAGCAAAGGAGATGTAGAAAAAGATGAAGAAGCCATGCAAACAATGGAGAACTTGGGCAGAAATATGGCTTGGCTGCTCAAAAAACTCAAACCTTAAAAGGGTTTACGATACCCAACAACCTGCAACCAATTCAAGCCCAAACTTACCAAAAAAGGGTTACTTTTAATGTCTCCTTTAGGAGCGTTAAATTCGATTCCCACCTGAATTGCTGATGGTTATAAGTTCAACTTTTGCATCTACTAAAAAGCCAATTCGATCATAGCTCTTTTCCAACTGAGAACGCTTGTCCAACAGGTTTTCCAACTTTGTGGTATGTCATACCTGCTATATTGCAGATAATCGGTTTTACTTTTTCTATGTCTGGAAGATTCTTATCATTAAGCACAGATGCGTCAGCTTTGACATCCATTATTTCACCTATGAACTCATATGTAATCCAATTTCAACAATTTTGATAACCTTGCACTCTAGAATCAGAGGAAATTCTTTCACGTAGGGTGCATCAACGAGATCGCTTTTCACGGGAGTTAGCCCTGTTGCTGAGAATTTATCCACTTTTTTACCTGAAGTGATGCCAAAATAGTCGGCCTCTTTCGTGTAGTTTTCGGATGGAATGCTCACTGTAAATGCTTTCCGTTCCACAATATTACCGTAGGTATTCGTAGCTTTTCTCAGAGAAACATAGATACAAGGTGGCTTGGAACAACATATTCCTTCCCAAGCGGCAGTCATTACATTTGGTTTTCCGTCTCGATTGTAAGTTCCCACAACCCAAACGGGTGTTGTCGGAACAATAGTTTCCGCACCCAAAGAATTTTTCATATGAAACCTCCCTGTTTTTTTCCTTTCATTCGCTATTCTGATTTCACTGCGGATACTTTTACACTTACGATGCTGCTGGCTGCTTCTTTTACCTCTTCTTCCGTCATATTAGCCATTTTGATGGCTTCTTTCATTGTGGATTCACTTATGATGTATTCTAACGGGTAGGTTTTTTCGTCTATAACTTTTACTTCGGTAAATCCGGCTTTTTGAATCAGTTCAAGGTATTCGTCTTTAAGTACTGCCCCAGAAATGCATCCCGCATATGCCTCAACATTTTCTTGTATGGATTTAGGCAGCTCCTTTAACAAAACGATGTCCGAAACCATCAATCGACCATTTGGTGCAAGAACTCTGAATGCTTCTTCAAATACCCTCTTCTTGTTGGGAGCGAGGTTGATTACACAGTTTGAAATTATAACATCAACCGAATTATCTGCAACAGGAAGATTTTCAATTTCTCCTAATCTGAACTCAACGTTTGTGTATTTGCCTTTTTTAGCGTTTGCTCTTGCCTTGTCAAGCATTTCAGGAGTCATGTCAACGCCTATTACCTTGCCTCGACTGCCGACTTTTTTTGCAGCTAAAAAGCAATCAAAGCCTGCACCTGAACCCAAATCTAAAACTCTTTCACCTTCCTTCAAAGAAGCTAAAGCTGTTGGATTGCCGCAGCCTAAACCAAGATTGGCGCCTTCTGGAACCGCATTCATTTCATCTTCACTATAACCTACCATTTTGCTGACTTGCTCGTTTGTGGGAGCCGAGCAGCAGCTCACATTTGAAGCGCAGCAAGAACCGTTTGTCTTAGCGACTTTTGCATAACGATTTCTAACCAATTTTTTAACTTTTTCTTCTTTCATAATTAACTCTCCTGTTTAGTTACACCTTTAAGCATAGGACTAAGCGTTTTGGTTACAGCACCCACTAATTTTTCAGCTTTTAACATCATAATGCAGCATACTTCGCCGTCTTTCTCGCAAGCTACTACCGCTATTTTGTCATTAGGCTTAAAATTTGCTTTTTCCCGCAAATCCTTAGGAAGAACAATTTGGCCTTTCGCATCCATCGATATGACTGCATCAATTCTGAGTGTGTCGCCAATACAATTGCTCACTTTTACTCACCATGAATGATTCAATGTATTTCGTGGTAAATAAGTTTTCCTATTTTTCAGAAAAATCCTAAATTATTCTATTTTCTAAAATTATTATTTTTCCTATCAATCAGAATATTTAAAAGTTGCTATGATTAAAGAGAAAGTGGCGATGGCAAAATCTTCTCAAGGTATGTGAAAATCGATGGATAACGGTCATGTCAGAATCAGAAGTTGGGAAGAGTTCAAAAGTTTAGTAAGTGAAAAAAAACCTGCCTCATTAGTCTACATTCTTGAACAAAATGCTTTGTCACCAAACAAAGAACTTTCCATCCTTAGAATCATTATGCTCTACGAAAAACGCTACTATATTTTCCTTGATTTCTCAAAAGGAGACAAGCTGAGAGAAACAGGAATTCCATTGCACAAAAATAAAAAGGGGATTTATAATTTGGATGAAGATGAGGTCAAGGTCATCTTGAAGAAACAGTTTGAAAAAGAGAAAATAGAAATTTTTTCCTTCTGGACCACTTAATAAAAGATAAAATAACCTAGTTTTATTTAACCAAATAGATTAGCCTTTAATCAAAATTTCTGGCCGTTTCTCACTTGTACAAGCAAATCGCTTGATTCTTGAAAAAACTAAAATTCGAATTACTGCATTAGCAGTTCTACGCCGGGTATCTTCTTTTTCTCGTAAATAATATCCATTATTTTCGAAAATCCCGTAATCCAAACCAAATAGATTGCCCCGATTACAAGCCAAACTGGGAGAATCTGATAAGTCCACATCCTGATCGATATGCCGGCGCTCACTAAGTCGAATAGGCCTACATATGCTAAGGCAGCTGAACTTTTTGTAAGCGAACAAAACTCGTTAGTCCATGATGGAATGACTATTCGATAAGCTTGTGGAAGAATCACACGTCTAAGTGTTTGGGTTTTTGACATCCCTACCGAAAGACCTGCAGCCATTTGATCAGAAAGTATGGTTTGCATTGACCCTTTCATGTAACCTTTCTGATAGGCAGCGCTGTTTAATCCAAAAACTAGGAAAGCTAATAAGTAATGGTCTAGAGGCAAATGAAATATTGCAGGCAAAGCATAAACGGCTATGAACAGTTGAACAAACAGTGGGCTTCCACGGAAGAATTCTACGTAAACGGCTATAGCTCCTCTGGTAACTTTTCCACCGTAAATGTCGCCAATTGAAAGCAAGGTCCCTAATACTAATCCAAGAGCTACACCGAATAACGTAATCTCTATAGTTAGAGCCAGTCCTTGTAAGATCCATGTGTAATACTGGGGTTCGAAGAGCCAAAACATTTCATTTATTCCCTTGTAGTTCGATTTATGATTCTTGTCATGAATTGTTTTGCTCGGTCAGAATTTGGAGCATTAAAAAACTGTGATGGCGGCCCTGTCTCAATAATTCTGCCTTCGTCATAGAATATCATTTCTTCTGCTACCTCTTTGGCAAACGGCATTTCATGGCTTACTATTAGCATGGTTGTGCCTTCTTTGGCTAAGTCTCGCAATGTGTCGATAACTTCTCCCGTGAGCTCTGGATCTAATGCTGAAGTAGGCTCATCCAACAGTATAATGTCGGGGTTACGAGCTATAGCTCTCGCTATGCCAACTCTCTGCGCTTGCCCACCAGACATTTGAGAGGGATATTTGTTAATGCAATCCATGACTTTGACTTCTGTTAATGCATCTAAAGAGCGTTTACGGGCTTCCTCTTTTGGCAACTTCAACACTTGACGAAGCGCCAACTCAACGTTGCCAAGCGCAGTTAGATGCCTAAACAGGTAAATATGTTGGAAAACAAATCCGATTCTTGAACGAGCTTTATTTAGGTCAATGCCTGGTTTAGTTAAACATTCCTCGCCTAAGTAAATCTCGCCTTTATCTGGCATATCAAGCATCGCCATACAGCGTAGAAATGTGCTTTTTCCAGAACCGCTTGGTCCAAAAATTAGCTTAATGTCGCCTTTGTGTATTTGAAGAGATACATCTTTGACTGCCTCAATTATTTTGGTGTTTGCTTTTGTATTGTTTTTACCGTAGGTTTTGTATACATTTTTTGCTTCCATTACTATGTCCGTCATTTCTTACAACCCTATTTTCTTCTTTCTTCTGTTTCCCCAACGGTCTAGCGAAAACGCAATTGGGAATGTTATTGCAATATAAAGGAGAGCGGCAAGGATGAACGGTGTAATAACGTTGCCAAATTCCATGCTTTTTAGTTCTATTGACCGCGTCGTGATTTCCAGTAAGCCGCTGAGAACATAGACATAGGCTGAGTCTTTGATGAGTAAAGCATATTCGCTGCCTAAACCTGGAGTAGCAAAGGTGAAAACTTGTGGAACCATTATGTGCCAGATTGCACTCCATTTAGACAAACCAATAGATTGTCCAGCGATCATTTGTTCATCACCAACACCGTGAATTGAACCTCTGTAAATCTGAGACTGGTTTGCCGCGCTTCTTAACCCCAAAACGAAGAACGCCACGAAAAAGGCGTTGTTGAAAGGAACAGGAAAAAATGGGCCTAAACCAAAAAAGAACAATAGCATCAAAACGATTTCAGGAACACCGCGAAATATTTTTTCAAAAGCATCAATTACAAAGCTAACTTCTTTTTCATAAACTTTTGTAAATGCTAATGGTAATCCTATTGCTATACCGATTAAAAAAGAAATGAGAGAAATGGAAAGAGTTAATGGTACTCCTTCCAAAAGGAAGATTAATTGTTGCCAAACATCCAAAACTGATCACGTTTGTTTTAGGCATTCCATTTTGCTTTTAGTTGATCTACCGTTCCGTCGTAGATTAGCTGAGTCAGTGCACCATTCATTTTGTCTAATAAGGTTGTTGAGCTCTTTGCAACTAAGAATGCGCATGGATAGTATGAGTGGCTATAGACAATTCCTATGTGAATTCCTTGTGTCGCGTATTGAGCAATCCAGGTAGTTGTGATCGGTGTTTCAGCATATACTGCTTGTACACTTGGGTTTGCGCTGACCATGTCTTGAACAGCTGATGCGGAATCACTCCAAGATCGCATTGACACGCCTGCTGCTTGAAGCTGTTGCTGCTCTACTTCTCCATCTTGTGTTCCCACTGTTATACCTAAGTCTTTGAGTTGCTGAAGAGAGGTTATGGTTGTTATATGTTTAGCATCAATAGTGCTTTGTAGCATTATTACTTGACCCATTGTTGTGCTATGTGGGATGGTGAATGAAACTTGACTAAGTCGATCCGGAGTAATCGAGAAGCCGCTGACACCCATGTCAAGTTGACCATGCTGAACAGATAGTATAATGTTGTCGAAGCCTACGTTTTGCCAATCAATTGTTAATCCCAACTTTGCTGCACATGCATTTGCCAAGTCAACTTCGAAACCCACAATCTTGCTAGTAGAGTTATCAAGTAGTTCATAAGGTGGCCATGTTGGGTCAGTCCCGACTTTAATGACGCCAGTTTTCTGAATATTTGCCCACGCCATATCCGTGCCCGATGAGTTTTGCGCTACAATGAATGGACTAGAAACTAATCCTATACCGAAACCTACAACGAGCATTATTACAACTAAAGCTACAGTTATGATTTTTGCCATTTCTATTTTCTCCCCAGCCCTATTCTCAACTTTACATATTTAAGCTTAAGCATTAGACGAGGCAGCGTTAAAGGTATCTTTTACCATCGTTTGTTTTTTGCCTTGCATTGAAACAAGAACTATTGCAATAACAATTAAAAATGCGCCGATGGTTGAAAACACGGTAACTGGTTCTTGCAAAACAAAAACAGACAAGATGACAGCGATTACAATTTCGGACAACAATAAAATAGTTGAAGTTGAGGCGGAAAGATGCTTGAGCCCTTCAAGCCATAAATAATAAGGTATAACCCAGCAAACAATTGCGGTCCAAAAAATCGCCAGCCAAGCGGAACCTGACAAAGCAATGAAGCGAGGCCCAGCGAAAAAGGCGAACGGCGCTATTGAAAAGAACGTAAACACAAGCACCCAAGTCATTGATTGAAAAGTTGCAGAAGTAGAAGTCGAAATTAATTTTTTGTTGTAAATCATAAATATCGCCCATGAAACGCCTGAAATAATAAGAGCCAAGTCAGCTATAGTCT
>DATIXS010000253.1:0-4840 GCA_035518335.1 Candidatus Acidiferrum sp. | reverse complement strand
GCTAGCTAAAAGAGTTTTCAGTTTTGCCCATAAATTGAGCGGGCGATAGGGGTGCCCTTGCTTTATTATTTTTAATGGTAACGTTTATAACTTAATTTACTATTAGCTGAAGGCGCGAAGCGGAAGTACTATGGGACATCGTAAAACTCACGCTCCTAAACATGGGTCACTTGCTTATTTACCTAGGAAACGCGCTAAGAAACCAACTGCGCGAATCCGATTTTGGCCAAAAATCAAATCTGATTCTCCTAAACTTTTAGGTTTTTCAGCTTACAAAGCAGGCATGACATATGTCTTCACCATTGAAGACCGCAAACGTTCACCTAACTTCGGTAAAGAAGTCGTGAGGGCAGTAACCGTACTGGAAACGCCACCCATAATTGCATGTGGCATTCGAACTTACACAAAAACGCCATACGGGCTCCAACACATTGGAGAAGCATGGATGAAAGATCCACCAGCAATCTTAGATCGCCTTCTTGTTCTCCCAGAAAGCTTTAACAGCGAAGCAATGCTTGAAAAAATCCAGCAAAACCTAGACCAAACATCAACCATCCGAATAATAACAGCAACACAACCTTCTCAAACCAGCCTCTCAAAGAAAAAACCCGAAGTCTGCGAAATCCAAATCGGCGGAGGCACAATCCAGCAACAATTTGAATACGGAAAACAACTTTTAGGCAAAACTATAGCCCCCGAAGAGGTATTCAAAGATGGTCAATACATTGATATAGCTGGAATTACCGTTGGAAAAGGTTTCCAGGGACCAGTAAAACGTTGGGGAGTAACATGCCTACAACATAAGGGAAGAAAAACAAAACGTGGCATCGCCACTTTGGGACCATGGAACCCCCACCACCTTATGTACTCAATTCCAAGAGCAGGACAAATGGGCTATCACCAACGAATCGAATTCAATAAACGCATATTAAAAATCGGGAAAGACGGCAAAGAAGTAACCGTCAAGGGTGGATACATCCGATATGGCGAAGTAAAAGGGCCATACATACTGTTGGAAGGCAGTATTCCGGGAACAGAAAAACGCCAAATCCGCTTGCGTGTTCCAGCACGTCCTCCCACTGAAGTCCCAGA
The DNA here is from genome assembly GCA_035518335.1 of Candidatus Acidiferrum sp. GTDB lineage: Archaea > Thermoproteota > Bathyarchaeia > Bathyarchaeales > Bathycorpusculaceae > Bathycorpusculum. The sequence continues at coordinate 3,748 of DATIXS010000253.1, read as the reverse complement.
GGCAGCACCACAAGTTACATATGTATCTCTGGAGTCTCCACAAGGAAAATAGGTTGAAAAGCTATGCCAGAACAAACTAACGTTGAAATCTTTGACTTACAGGGAAAATCAACTGGAAAAACAAAACTTCCAAACATTTTCTCAACTCCTTTAAGACCAGACGTGATAAAACGTGCGGTATTAGCAATACAATCCAGCAGGATACAACCACAAGGCAGAGACCCTATGGCTGGAAAAAGAACAACTGCAGAATCACGCGGAACCGGTAGCGCAACCGCAAGAGTTCCCCGCATAAAAGGCGGCAGTGGAAGAGCAGCTTTTGCACCAAGCACAGTTAAAGGAAGACAGCCTCATCCACCACGTGCCGAAAAAAAAATTCTAAAAAGCATCCCAAAGAAAGAAGCCAAACTAGCACTATTTTCAGCGATTGCGGCGACTGCACAAAAAGACACAGTTGCTTCGCGTGGTCACAAAATTAATGATGCTCTCCAAATTCCTTTGATAGTTGAGGATGCAATTGAAGGATTAACTAGAGCTAAAGACGTTTTAGAAACACTCACAAGCTTAGGCGTCATGGCTGATATTACTCGAGTGCGAGACAGTCGAAAAATCCGAGCCGGCAAAGGAAAGCGAAGAGGCAGAAAAATGAAGCAAGCCGTTGGGCCACTTATTGTTGTGGTTGACTGCAAAGACCTAGCCAACGCTGCAAGTAATGTTCCAGGCGTTCAAGTTACTACGGTTACCAATCTTAACACTGAAATGTTAGCACCAGGAACTCATCCAGGACGACTAACATTATGGACTAACAGCGCCATTGAAACACTAAATAAAATGTACAGCAAAGGAGAAAAAGCATAAATGGACTCTAACGAAGTAATCTCTTACCCATTAATGACTGAATCCGCCAGCTTAATGGTTGAACGAGACAATAAACTCATATTCATCGTTAACTTGAAAGCAGGAAAAAGCGATATCAAAAAAGCCGTTGAGGAACTCTACGAGGTTAAAGTAAGCAGAGTAAACCTACTCGTAACTCCTCAAGGCGTAAAAAAAGCTTTTGTGAAGTTAAAACCAGAATTCAGAGCTTCTGATGTCGCTATTAAACTTGGAATACTATAAAATATTTAGAAGGCTTGACTTATGGGAAAACGAATTCGAGTTCAAAGACGCGGTCGCGGTGGCCAAAACTGGCGTGCTTCTACTCATAAACGTGTAGCACCAGCAAAATACCCAATAATGGCGCCCAAAATATCTTTTGACGCCTTATTATCAGGCAAGATAGAAGCTCTAATGCACAATCCTGGAAGCGGTTCACCATTAGCACTTGTGAAGTTTGAAAATGGTTTAACCTGTTACACAGTTACCCCTGAAGGCGTTTTCACTGGACAGAAAATAAGCTACGGCGGGAAGGCTCCAGCCGAAATAGGCAACATTATTCCATTAGGAAAAGTCCCTGAAGGAACACTTGTTTGCGATTTAGAACTCAACCCAGGTGATGGAGGCAAAATGGCAAAGTCTTCAGGTGCTTACGCTACCGTCGTCGGTCACACTCCACAAGGCACAATGATTCGCTTGCCCTCTGGCAGAACAAGATATGTTAATGACTATTGCTTGGCAACTGTAGGCGTAGTATCCGCAGCAGGAAGAATCGAAAAGCCATTCTTAAAAGCGGGTGCAAAATTCCACTTAATGAAAGCTAAAGGTCACAAGTATCCACGAACAAGCGGACGCAAAATGGTTCCAGCAGTTCATCCTTTTGGAAGCAGCAAACGAAGCTCTCGCAGATGCACAACAACATCACATGGTGCCCCACCAGGACAGAAAGTTGGCTTAATCGCAGCAAGAGGTCCAGGACAAAAGAAGAAGCGAGCAATTCGCTAAGAATTGGCAGAAGGTTTATAGTGTCTAAAATAAGTTTAAGGTGGAGATAAAAAATGCCCAAAGAATTTAGTTACCGCGGACACAGTTTAATCAGTTTGACAGGAATGTCTATGGACGAATTCATAAATCTGCTTCCCTCACGCCAAAGAAGAAGTCTACAGCGAGGCTTAACACCTGAACAACGCATACTTTTAGAAAAGTTGCGAGAAACTAAAGAAGCCCAAAAACAAGGCAAAGAAGCCACCATTAAAACTCACGTCCGAGACCTAATCATCTTACCTGAAATGGTAGGCGTAAAAATTCAAGTGCATAACGGCAAAGAATTCGTAGCCATGGAAATAAAACCAGAAATGATTGGACACTACCTTGGTGAATTCGCGATAACCAACAAGCCTGTTAGACACGGAACTCCAGGTATTGGCGCATCACGTTCATCAATGTACGTACCACTAAAATAAACTTGTTTTCCCATCTTTATTTTGTTTTCATTAGTTCTTTCGTCTACAAAATCTGAGTTCATAGACTATTGCTTTTAATTTTTTCACAATTAGGAAAGATTAAAAGCCTATTCTAACTAGACATCTATTGAGGTTTTTCAGGATTGTTTAGTCCTCAAACATGTTTGTCTCATTATTGCAACATTTATTCGGGCAATAACCGAAAAGATGTTCTGCTTGTTTTTCCTGGAAAGTTCAAAGCAGCTGATCCACAGGTTCCTCTTTCTCTTTTATATTTAGCTGCTTCACTCCAGGAAGAAGGTTTTACAGTTCGTATTCTTGATATGAGGCTTGAAGATTACCGTCATTTTGAAGTCGGAAATCCCGTTTTTGTAGGCATAAGTTGTATGAGTGGTTTGCAAATTAAGTATGCTTTGGACTTTGCTCGTTATGTAAGGATTGTGGCTCCTTCATCCGCTATTGTGTGGGGGGGTGTTCACCCCACATTATTGCCTGAACAAACTGCAAGAAATGATTACGTAGATGTTGTTGTTCGAGGAGAAGGCGAATTAATCATCAAAGACTTAGCGAATGCTCTCGCATTAAATAAGCCGCTTAATGATGTTGCAGGGATAACTTATATTTCTAAAGGCTTGATCAAAAATAACCCTGACGGCAAAGTAATTGATTTGGATGATGAGCCAATTGCTTTACCATATGACCTGCTCAAAATGAATAGGTACCCTTCAGTGAAATCTGGTCGTTTTCATATTCAAACTAGCCGAGGATGTCCTCACAGATGCGGATTCTGCTACAACAGCTATTTTAACAAAAACAAATGGAGAGGCAAAAGCGCTAAACGTGTGCTTGACGAAGTCGAGTACATACTAAAAAAGTTTGTACATGTCAAAGTAATTGATCCAATTGATGACAACGTTTTTGTTGATAAAAAAAGGGTTGAGGAAATATGCCAGGGGATCTTAAATAGAAAACTCGATATTGAGTGGCGAGCCAACTGCAGATTCGATTACCTATCAACTTACGATAAAGATTTTATTGAACTTCTGGAAAAGGCTGGATGCGTAGAATTGGATTTTGGAGGAGAATCAGGCTCTAAACGTCTACAGCAGTTCATCTGCAAAGATGTTACGGCAGAGCAGATGTTGGCGTCGGTTAAGAATCTTAGAAGTTGGGCCCCTTCAATTGAGCCTTATGTTTCATGGATGAGTGGTCTCCCAAGCGAAACAGATCAAGATTTGAATCAAACTTTTGATTTAATGGATAAGATGTGTGAAGTAAATCCTAAGACGCAGCATTTGGAAATATTTGTTTACACTCCATTTCCAAGTCCATTTATGAATTTTTTGCCTGCGCAGTATAAACCTCCACAATCGCTTGAAGAATGGGGTAACATCCAAGTTTTTCATTTC
>DATIXS010000252.1:0-5889 GCA_035518335.1 Candidatus Acidiferrum sp. | reverse complement strand
AGGCCATATATCGGAGCTACTCAGCCATTAATTCAGCCATTCTTAGCATTTTCGTTTGCAAGCTTCTTCCTATTCATAGCAGTTATACCCTTGATGGTCGCACCAGAAACATTGCCCGAAAAAGTCATGAAGGATCAAGATCTCATGAGTTATGCTGAGAAAGCCCTTAAACAAGTTAAGAAAGAAACAGAAAAGCCCCAAAGAAAAAAAGCTGAAAAATCTGAATCCAAAAACAAGGACAATCAAAAAGAAGGAGAGAAATCTTCAGAATATGATGAAGCTCGCAAGTTAGCTGAAAAATACTATTAAGCAAGTCTCTTTCTTTAAACTAAACATGTTCTTCCATGTGATTCTGACTTCGAACTGCAATTTGCAATGCAAGTATTGCTTCGGGGAGTCCAATAATGATTTTGATGAGGATTTCGGTGACGATATTGAAGTAGATTATGATTTGCCAAGACAAATCAATTATGATATCAAATTGCTTAGGAAGTTTTGTCAAAAAGACCCTGAATGCATCTTAACCTTTTACGGAGGAGAACCCTTGCTTGCTATCGACAAACTCAAGCAGATCATGGATAATATTGGTCCAAAGGAATTCATGATTCAGACAAACGGATTACTGCTTGACAAATTAGAGCCAAAATACGTTAACCGTTTTCACACTGTACTTGTTTCATTAGATGGGGAAGAAACTTTAACTAACTATTATCGCGGAAATGGTACTTTCCGCAAGGTCATCAACAACTTGAAGCTGATTAAACAGAATGGCTTTGCTGGCGAATTAATTGCAAGAGTCACAGTCATGGAACAAACAGATATCTACAATCAAGTCCGATGGCTCTTAGAAAACAATGAATTTTCTTTTTCCTCAGTGCACTGGCAATTGAACGCTGGTTTCTGGGGTAACGATTTCAAAAGACGCAACTTTGAACAATGGACAAAAACAAACTACATCCCAGGCGTAAAAAAACTTTCAGAATATTGGACAAAACAAATGGAAGAGCATGGCATTGTCTTGAAGCTTTACCCTTTGCTAGGCATCGCCAATTCATTCTTACAACAAGAGAAAAATTGCCTTATGCGTTGTGGCGGAGGCTGGATAAACTACGCTATCCAAACTGACGGCAACATTATTCCGTGTCCTACAATGTGGGGCATGAAAAAGTACTATGTAGGCAACATATTCAATTCTGATCCGCTCAAATTAAAGAAAATCTTTGTAGACCAGCCCCCATGTGTGAATTGCTCAATTCTCAATGTTTGCGGGGGACGATGTTTGTATGCAAATATTACTAAGCGTTGGAATGATGAAGCTTATGGGAAAGTTTGTGAGACTGTTGCTGAGCTTGTAAAGGCTGTAAAGCTTGAAATTCCTAGAATTAAGGAATTAATCATTTGCAACAAGATATCTTTGAAAGATTTCGATTTTGTGAAGTACAACGGCTGCGAAATTATACCTTAATTATTTGGCAAGCAAGTAACAGCTTTTCTTTTTGTAAAGATTGATAAAGACAACGTTATCAGAGCAAAACAAAGCAGCACAAGTTTGCTAAGCTTATTGTTAGGTTTAACACTTATGAGAAATTAATGAGAATCTTGCGTTCTTGAATATTGATTTGATCTGTTACTGTAATTCCACAGTCACAATTGTTTATGTCTTCTTAAATCATAATTTGAATAAAGGAAAAATTTTTATGTCAAAAAAACTTCAAACAGCCGAGGCTCACCACGAGGAGCTAGTGAAGGGCCTGTACGAGCAAATGACTCCAGTTTTAGACAAATCAGAGCAACCCGTCTACATCTATCTTGACGACAACCACAAAGCATGCAACAACAGGTTTGCCACGATGCTGGGCTATAAATCGCCTGAAGAATGGGCTAAAATAAATGGTTTTCTCGACATTTTTGTTGCCGAGAAAAGTCGAGAAACGTTATCAACAGCATACTGGAATACCGTGAATAAAATGATTGCTTCAACAATGCAGCTTACATTTATGAATAAAGACAAAGGACCCATTGAAACAACTATGGTAATGGTGCCAATATTTTTTAAAGGACACCTTTTTACAGTTCATTTCGTGACAAGCGTGGTTTCATAATACATTTTTAGGTCGGAGGGAAAGTCGCACTTTAGGCAGAAAAACATCTGCCTTTACCTTCCATTGGTCAGCGCTGCATTCACCTGGTTCTTTATCAATCCGGAGTGCATGGAATTCAGCCAAAGACTACTGAGCCCCTTGTTTAATCTGTTGCTTTTAAAAGACTAAAAAACGTAGGATACACGGAGAATGGTCGCATTACCACAAAAAAATTTGCGAAATCATACGTTTGAGTTTCCAATAATTAATCCATATTCACATGTCTTACTAGAATCCCTAACATATAAGTGACAAACCAAAATAGGGACAACAGCTTAAGAAGCGGTTGAAGGAATATACACGCAAAAATGTTTGATTATTTACGACTCAAAATATGGAAACACGAAAATCGCGGCCCAACAAATCGCTGAAGGCATGAAAGAAATCGTAGAAATGGAAACGACAACCATTTATGTAAAAGAAATTGAATACAAAAAACTAATGGATTACGACATTTTGGTGATTGGAGCACCAAATCACATGGGCAGACCTTCTCAAACTATGAAGAAGTTTGTAAATAATTTATCGGAACACGATTTAAGAGCGACGCAAGTTGCTATTTTTGGAACATATTCTGGAAAGGTAAGAGCTGACAGATCAGTAAAAAAACTAGAGCAAATGCTGAAAAACAAATTGCCCACTCTAAGCTTAATTTTACCTAGTCTGTCAATAAAAGTTAATGGGGTAACAGGACCTTTAGCCGAAGGAGAACTTGCTAAATGCAAGGAATTCGGGAAGAAAATCGCTAAAATATTTATTTGAGAACGAATTTGCGCCTCAACTTTTGCAGAGCTACTTGTGTTAAAGTTTTTTGTAAACTACATCTTTTACTTTTACTGGTTGCACCACTTTTAATCCGATGCTTTGTCCGCCTTCAGCTCGTTGGATGTCTTGACGGTCTATTTGCATTGAATCCACGGTTTGCTCAAGATCTGTTGATGGTCCTTTGACAAGTATATGTTGGCCAACTGTTAGAGGCAATGTTAATTCTACCACTGCAACGTTGATTTTGGAGAAGAAATGGGCTATGTGTCCAATTTCGATTACGTCTTCTTCGATCAAGCGCTTTGCCCCATTATTAGTTAGTCTTATTGAATTTAAAAGTTTTTTGCTCTATATACCTTTCTATGTTATTTATTTATGATTTGAAACATCATAATCATTTTTCTTTTGTAAAAACTAAGAAATTGGTCTCGTCAACAACAAGATTTCAGATGGTTTTCTAATTGGTGCAAAAATTATTTATTTGTTACCATCCGGCCGTTGCGTCGTCGCCAGTTTGTTTCAACGCTTTCTTTTCTTCTTCACTCACATCTGGAGGGACATTAACCTGATGGCCGCTTTCTTCAATTATTTCTTTTTTCTTCTTTCGTTGCTCAATAGTGAATTGACCCTTCTTTTTCTTTTCCAAAAATCTATCACCTCATAAACACAGAGAAAATGTCTCTTACTTGTTTTTCCCAGTTAAGAACAGCTGAAATTCAACATATTAAGATACGTGATTGTAGCGTAACAATAACAATGAAAAAATTTTCATGAATAAGCTTGACTAAATGTAGAAAGAGAAATTCACCCGACTAAAGAGAAGTTGATAACTCTTTGACTCGGGTTTCAATGAATTCTACAACTTTTTGCTCAGCAAATTGTCTTTCGTTTTCCTGCATTTGTAATTGCTCTTTAACGATTTTTAGAAGCATTTCAACGTTTACAGGCTTAACTATGTATGCATCTGCATTCTTGTTTAAAGCTGTAATTGCGTTTTGCATTGAAGGGTAGCCAGTGACCATTATTTTGCGTGTTCTTGGCGTAGGATCCTTCATTAGTTTCAACAGTTCTACTCCTTCCATATCAGGCAGTCGAATGTCTAACAGCGCTAAGTTGTAGGCTGTTTTCTCAGTCTTTTCAATAGCTTCGCTTCCAGTCGCAGCTAAATCCACAACGTATCCTTCATCTTCAAGTATTGTTTTCATTGTGTTCCTAATGTTTTCGTCATCGTCGATAACGAGAATTTTGGCATATCTATCCAAACTTCTTCACCTCCAATTTCATTTTCAGTTTTGATCGGTAGAGAAACGATGAATGTCGTTCCAGCCCCATTGACTGTCTTTACCTTTATTGTTCCTCCATGTGCTTCGATGAGGCGTTTGCATATTGCTAGACCAAAACCCATGCCTTGTGCTTTCGTAGTAAATAATGGGGCAAACAGTTTTGGCAAAATTTCATCAGGGATGCCAACTCCCGTGTCTGCGAAAGAAATTTCAAGTGCCCCATTTACTTCTTTGCCATCAATAGTTAGTTTGCCTACGTTTGGCATCGCCTCAATACCATTTTTAATTAAGTTTATGAAAACTCGTTTTATTTTGTCGGGGTCAACTTTTATGAGCGGTTCATCCGCGACATTGTTTAGTATTTCCACTTTTTCTGGTACATTAGATATTGCTAACGATTCTATAATCAGGTTTTTTGGGGAATATTCTTGCACGTCTAAGTGTATTTCTCTTGAGTAATCCAAAAGGTCACTAACAATTTTGTTGGAATAATTGACGCAATTGTCTATTGTTTCTAGCATTTCAGTGGCTTGTGGTTCAGGAATTGTTTTACCTTTCTTCTTAAGGAAATAGGCGGCATTTTTAATGCCTGTCAAGGGATTACGTAGATCGTGCCCGACCATCCCTGCTAATTCGCCTATAGCAGCCAATCTTTCAGATTTAACAAGTTTCGCTTGGGTCTGCTTTAGCTGCTCAGTTCGTTGTTTAACGAGGTCTTCAAGTCTTTGAGAATATTTTGATAGCTCGCCTTGTAATTTTTTGATTTCAGTTATATCCATTCCTAATTCAAGTACGCCAATGGTTTTGCCTTCTTTATCTTTCATCGGCGTAGCGGTAACTTCTAAGATGCTTGTTTTGCCATTTTTATTTACAGTTAATTGATGAACGTCCAGTGCTTTTCCGCCAAAAATCTTCTTTGCACCGCAGTCTGAACAGATTTTGTCATTGCCATGAATGGTTGAATAGCAGGTTTGATTCTCTACTTCGCCATGTAGCTGCTTGCCAAACTTGTTCATCCAAGTAATTTGGTAGTCTTTGTTAAGTAACATGAGAGCTGCATTGATATTTTCTGTAATGGCTTCAAGTTTATTGCGTTCCTCTCGGATTTTCTCTTCAAGTTCCTTCTTCTCGGTAATGTCAACTGTTAGCTCTAAAGCTGCAACGACTTTTCCATCTTTGTCTTTAAGTGGTGTGGCGATGAGTTCAAACCAGCAATGTAAACCTCTATCTTGTAACTCTTTGTTTAGATACTCTCGAGTGTCAAGTTGGGAGCCTTCGAATATTTTTTTAGGTCCACAATCCGGGCAAATAGTATTTAATGTATTGAATGTTGAATAGCATATTTTGTTAGTAGGGTCAGTGGTAAGATTTTTCAAGTAGTTGTTTGCCCAGAGAATGCGGTAATCTTTGTTAACTATAACTAGCCCAGCACCGATGTTTTCAGTGATATTCTCAAGCATGGCGCGCTCTTGGTTAACAGATGATTCCATCTGCTTTCGTTCGGAAATATCTTTAACCGTGAATAATAGACAGTTTTTGTCATTTAGTTTTACAGATACGACCGAGAGATCTATGGGAAACTCAGTTCGATCTTTTTTAAGAGCTGTTAACTCAAAATCTCTTTTTGAAATTGAGTTGTATTTTAATTCGTTTAACAAAGAGGTATGAGTTTTATTGCCTTTTTCTGGAATTACCAATTC
>DATIXS010000251.1:0-3009 GCA_035518335.1 Candidatus Acidiferrum sp. | reverse complement strand
TCAAATACTGCAGCATTGAATACTTTCTCGTTTGACATGTTATTATTCGGCGGGTTATTTACTATCTTTGTTGTTCGTGAAAGGGGCAATTTCTGGGAGTCAAAACCGAGTCGACTTCTTCTAATTGCAATAATTGCAGACATACTGATTTCATCGATTATTTCAATTATCGGAATGCCTGGATTAGCACCAATACCACCTCTGTATGTGGCTTTAACATTGGCATGGTTCTTTGTTTTTGGGGTATTAATTAATGATCAGATAAAAACCCGCCTTTTACGCAGCCGTTTGACTAAGTGGCAATTGCTAACCCTTTGGCTATTACACAAAGATAGCCATAAATAGCCAGTAAAAAAACCTATTTTTTGGAATTCTAATCCCAAATAAGCATGAGATCTCTTGGCTATTTTTTTTTGCATTTTCAAAGACATAATTCTTGTAAATCTTATTTTGGGGGAAGAACCAGAATAACATGTCCGATTTTGTTTTTTTAAAAGAAAAAGGACGGGCTGATTAAGTTTATTTGAAGCGGGCACATACACACAAATCATCCTTGTCCTGTGCTGACCCTCGAAGGCAAAAGGATCTTTCCTGGTTGAGCGTCAGAATTTTTTGCCGTTTATTCGATCCTTTTCTTAAGTACGGCAGTAGCTATTGATAGAAAAATTACAGTAAACCCTAGTAGAGCTGCTATATCGATAAGGTAAAGGTTCGTGACTATCGAACTGGATATACAATTTTGTATGGCTTCTATGGAGTAAGTGAGTGGAAGGAAACGGGCAACAATTTGCAACGTTAGAGGGTAAGTTGTCAAAGCTACAAAAGTTCCGGAAAGAAAAGTCATTGGAAACCGCAAAAAATTAGCATACATCTGTGCATCTGGAACCCACTTTGCATAAACAGAAGTTATTATCCCAAGCGCCGAAAACGCCATAGACGCAAATGCAATCGCGACTACAGCAAGCAGCGGGTTCATGATGGTTACACCTGCAAAAGCTGCGAGTGGAAAAATGGTTACAGCAGCAAGTATAAGGCCAAAAAAGAAACCTGCTATTGTTTTTCCTAAGACTATTGTAAACAATGAAACTGGCGCTACCAGTAACCTGTCAAAGGTTCCTGTTTGTTTTTCCAAGACAACCGCCACTGCTTCGATGGATGTTGTCCCGAAAAGCATAGACAGAGAAGAAAGCCCAGCCACTATCAGAATTGGACTTATATTACCGGCCATACTAAACGCTAAGAATAGGGAAATAGGAATCAAAAGTCCAAAGGTAAAATTCGGTGCCTTGAAGTAGTAAACCTTCGCATCTTTCATTGCAATGTAAAATGTTTTAATTAACGAGTCAGCCCACGATCTAGCCAAGGTTTACAGCCTTCTTTCCTTGTTCTTTCTCAATCTTCATGACTTCTGCGCTTAGCCCTGTCAATTCGACAAAAACATCCTCTAAACTCGGGTTTAAGGTGTTAATCGAAATAATTTTTAGGTTATTATCTTTGGCGAAATCTACTATCAGAGGGATTGCTTGTGAAGGGCTCTTAAAGTGGAGTCTGAATTTGTCTCCGAACTGCTTAACCTTTTCTATGTCTCTCAAGATTGTCAGTTTGTTTTCGAGACTTTTAGTTTGATCAAATGACACTTCAATGATTTGATGCTTTTCAATTGAAGCTTTCAGTTTCTGTGGGCCGTCTAAGGCAACTATTTTTCCTTTGTTAATCATGGCAACCCGTTGACAAAGCTTATCGGCTTCTTCAATGTAATGTGTAGTTAGAAAAACCGTAACACCGTTCTCATTGAGGCTTTTAATTAATTGTCTTATCATACGAGAACTTTGGACATCTAACCCAGAAGTGGGCTCATCTAAAAAGAGTATTTTAGGGGAATGAACGAGAGCTGCTGCTATTGTCAATCTTCTCTTCATGCCTTTGGAAAAGACGCCAGCCCGATCTTTTCGACGTTCATATAGTCCGAAGAGCTCCAGCAGCTCCTTTGCCTTTTTTTCTCTCTCTTTCTTGGGTACTCTGTAAAGTTGAGCAGCAAAAATCAAGTTGTCCCAAGCGCTCATCTCATCATATACGTTCGAGTTTTCAGGCACGACACCTATCGAACTCTTCGCCTCAACCGGTTGTCGAAGCAAATCTAAATCTCCAACCATCAGGGTTCCCGAAGACGGTTTGGTTTGTCCAGTAAGCATCTTAGTTGTCGTCGTTTTGCCCGCACCATTGGGACCTAAGAAGCCGAAGATTTCGCCTTGTTTTACTTGAAAACTTATGTGGTCCACTGCCAAAAAGTTAGTATAATATTTCGTTAAACCTTCAACCTCTATCGCGTCAGCCATTTTTTTACACCTTGTTCAATCCGTTGACTTCAAAAGGTTGTAAGGTCTGAAGCTTTTATTAGACTATTGCTAAAAATGAGTATGGGTTTTGGCGGCTCTTAGTGTGGCTTGAATAACTTGGGTTTCCAAACCTGAAGATGTGCCCAATTTGTTGCGTGGTCGCTAATGCACTCACCAAACATCTATCACATGTTCGAACTGGACGGCTGAAACTGTTGTGCTCTTCGAAGATGAAAATTTGATTCGAATTACATGAGACTATGAAAACTCGCTGTGTTATGTAAGTAGCATTATTTGTGGTGTTCAAGTTGACAAGATTTCTAAACTGTATTGACTTGTTTTAGATATTCATGTTTTCTATGTCGAACTATTAAAATTATGCCAGAAATGACTATGACCGCGATTATAATAGCTATTGGGAACACTAATTGTCCTAAAGAGAACATATTTGCTACGGGTGAGTTTGAAGACGACTGTATAGGCGTTGTTTGTGGATTGCCTAAAGCGTAAATTTGGTGGTCCCATGACCCAATGTATACTATTCCTGCTGAAACTGCTGGAGAAGAACTTACGTGACCTTGGGTTGTGTATGTCCATTCACTTGCTCCATTTGAGGCGTTTAAGCAGTAAACATTGTTATCCCAACCTCCAACGTAGACATATCCACCGGCGA
>DATIXS010000250.1:0-6524 GCA_035518335.1 Candidatus Acidiferrum sp. | reverse complement strand
CATCTTAAAATAATCTCTACCGAGTTAAGGGTAAGTGAAAGCTTTGAAAACGGGATTACTTGCGATTTGTTAAGTTAGGAGGAGAAAAAGATGAAAGATATTGTTAATATTTTTCTTGAAGCTGGAACTTTCAGAATGTTTGTCTCAGCAATTCAAGCAGCAGAACTAGTTGACATGCTCAGAAGTGGAGCGTCTTTTACTGTTTTTGCGCCAGATGATGAAGCCTTTGCTAAACTCCCTGAAGGCAAATTCGACGATCTATTAAAGAACCCACCACAGTTGACGGCAGTTCTAATGTATCACATAGTTGCAGGAAAACATACAATTAACGAAATCAGTCAAATGGATACTGTCAAAACAATTCAAGGTCAAGAAATTAAAATTGATGGCCACAAATGGCATCTTCATGTGAACCCCAAAATCAATGAAGCAATCATTACAAACTACAACCTTGAAGCGGAGAACGGCGTGATTCATGTTTTAGATAGAGTGCTTATGCCAAATATGGAGTTAACTTGTCCTGTATGTGGGATGGGCTTTATGACAATGGAGGCTTTGATTACGCATACTAAAATGATTCATGAAGTTGAGAAAGCCTCAATGCCAATGGTGCCCCCAGAAATCAAGCCTCTAGCTGAAAAAACCACCGAAAAAACGTCAATCATGGAACCTCAAGAGACACCACTAAAAGTTTTAGAACCTAGTCAAAGCATTTGCCCTGTTTGCGGAAAAACCTTCGAAACCAACTTAGAAATGGAAATACACATAGACTCAACCCATCCCGAAGCAAAAGGAATGTCCCCCATAACATAATGTGCGTTAATCATTCAAAAAAATGGATAAAGCGTTAAACTTCTTACAATTTGCCGAATGGTATTCTGGAAAAAACGCCTGAATAATTATTTTAAAAAACTATGAAAGAGAGTAATTTGTCTTCCATGAGCTCAAGAAGAACTGAAATATTAGGGGTCTTGAGTGGGTAGTTCTTTTGAAGACCTATCGAAGTCTCGATGCTATGCTTTGATTTTAAGTTCTACCCTTATGCTGTATATTACAAAAGCGAATGAAGCTACGATTGTTGCTATTGAAGCTACATCAATTAATCCAAACATATTTTCACCATTTTCTTTTATACTTAGTTACTTGCCCAGTAGAATATAGATATACTTGTGATTTGTTCATAACTAATCATAAATGTTAAACACATGTCTAAACAAGACTTATATGCAATAACGTAATATTCTTCTTAAACCAAAGAAACAAAGCATAAAAAAGATGAACAAAAATGAAGGCATACATACTTTTAAGCACAAAACTAGGCACATCATTAGAAGTAGTTAAGAGATTAAGAGACGTCAAAGAAACTGTAGTGGCTGACGCTATTTTCGGCAGGTACGACGCAATAGTAATCTTAGAAGCGCCTTGTCTTGAAGATATAAACAAAGTAGTTTACAAAATAATCGAAAAAGACCCAAACGTAACCCGCACAGAAACATCCATCGTCTTATCCCCGATGTAGCCTAAAACATCAACCATTTTTTTGTTTTTTCTTCTAAAATATTTTGAACTTGCAATCAATGGAAAAGAATTTTATAAATAAAATTCTTTATTCCTAAACTGTTGACGATTTTGGCGTATTGTTTTCTTCGGTGCACTTTGGTCCTTTGTGAGCTTTGAGAACAATTGAGCTGACGGTGCTTTTTACGCCTTTTATCTTCATGATCCTATTTTTTAGAATATCTCGAAATTCTTCTATATCTGTGGCTGAAACTAAAGTGACAATGTCAAATTCTCCTGTAACTTCGTACAGTTCATGGAGATTTTCTAATTGGATAAGTGAGGCTAAAACATTGTCCATTTCTTGGGATTCTACAAATATGTCTACAAATGCTAATAGTTTTTGCATATGGGTCTCTTTCCCATTGAACATGGGTTTCGGTTATTTATAGTTTGCCTGGCATTTGAATAGAAAAATGTGTTTTTGCTCAACAAACGTATGGATTGAGGTAGAAAAGTTGCAAACTTAATCGCGTGAATTTAGAATGTAACCTTAAGACATGGTAATGAAAGCATTTGAATTAGCCAGAGAAATTACCGTAGGTTGAGGGAAAATCTTTTATGAGCAAAAGATTGATTCTCAAGACGTTAACATATGGATTTCCGAAAATCCAAAATGTTCCTTCTTGATTCTGGTTAACGATATTTGTTAACGAGGTCTCTGGGATATTTGTTGCATTGCATATGCCGGGTATTTGTGAGTAAGCATCTTGAAGAGTAATATCTGGGTCGACGCCTGATGCTGAGTTTGTCTCGTTTCTAGTATGGAAGAAGATCTGCAAGGTAAAGTTTTGGGCTATAAGATTTGATCCGACTGTTTGTCCGTTTAGTTGGACAAGGTCGCCGTTGGCTTGGTTGGGAAAGAAAACTTGTCCTATCCCAGTTATTAGAAAGGGATAAAATAGTCCACAAATTAGTAACGAAACCAATGCTAAGCCTATGACAGGTTTGAAGTTCCATTTTTCTTTTTGTTCAGTCATTTTTTTCCTTCCTAAATATGAAATACGTTGACGAGAAGCAAATCGATAAGTTTGATTCCTATGAAGGGCACGATGACTCCGCCTACACCGTATATTAGTGTATTCTTGAGGAAGAGCGTCATTGTGCTTGTAGGCTTGAAGGCGATGCCACGCATGGCCAGAGGAATTAGAAGCGGAATAATTATGGCATTAAATATCAGAGCAGACAAAACTGCACTTTTCAAGCCAAGCTGCAGGATATTTAAAGATTGTAGTTGAGGGATAGCAACACCGAACAAAACCGGCATGATTGCAAAGTACTTAGCGATGTCGTTGGCTATGCTAAACGCTGTTACTGCTCCTCGCGTCATAAGCAACTGTTTGCCCAACATGACCACATCAATTATTTTTGCAGGGTTTGATTCCAAGTCAACCATGTTGGCTGCTTCTTTAGCTGCTTCAGTACCTGAGTTCATGGCTAACCCAACGTCAGCGGCGGAAAGCGCTGGGGCATCATTAGTTCCGTCCCCTATCATTGCCACGATTTTGCTGTCTGCTTGTTCCTTCTTTGCGATGCTGAATTTATCTTCTGGTTTAGCTTGAGCGACAAATTCGTCTATACCAACCTCGGAGGCTATACTTTTTGCTGTAAGCGGTTGGTCACCCGTAATCATAACTGGGTGTATGCCCATTGTTTTCAAAGCTTGTATTTTCTCTTTAATTCCTTCTTTGAGAACATCTTTTAGCCTAATTATTCCTATGGCTTTGCCATTTATTGAGACGGCTATGGGGGTTTCTCCCGCTGAAGAAATGCCTTCCACTATTAGGTCATAATTTTGAGGAACTGAAGAAGACAGTTTTTTGATTGACTCAGGAGCACCTTTAAGGACATTAATCTCAGGTTCAAGAATAGAAGCCATCGATTCGTCGAAGGCCTCTGAGGTTTTTCGCCTCATTCTCTGCCTTTGAAGAATGACTTTGCCCCCTTTTGGAAGAGCCAAGTTTGATTGAGAAGTTACTTTGACTCCGCTTGTTCGAGTGCTGGCAGAAAATGGAAAGACTTCTGAAGTTGCAAGGGAGTTTAGTTCATTTGGAACAAAACCTTTCTCATAAGCCAATCTAAGGATACTTCGTCCTTCAGGAGTATCATCATGCCATGATGAAAGAAAAGCAGCTTCTCCAACATCTTCTTCAGAATAGCCTTCAAATGGAACAAACTTTATTGCTTGTCGGTTACCCACAGTTATTGTTCCAGTTTTGTCTAATAGAACTACATCAGTGTCGCCAGCAGTTTCAATGGCTTTTCCCGATTTTGCGATTATTTTGCTTTTGTAAAGTCGAGACATGCCTGAGAGACCGATTGCTGGCAGTAAAGCACCGATTGTCGTAGGTAAAAGACAAACATAGAGCGCAATCAACACTGATAGATCTGCACCTAAACCAAGCGTGACTGACATACCTAAGAGCGCAAGAATGATTATAGTAAATATGGCAGTTAGACCGATAAGGACAATAGTAATTGCTACTTCATTAGGTGTTTTTGGTCTTTTGGAAGATTCCACCATCTTTATCATTTGATCAATAAAGGTTTCTCCTGGATTAGTCGTAACTTTTGCTGTTAGGGTGTCGCTAACAACTCGCGAGCCTCCGATCAGCGAGTCCCCAGGTGCTTTCCTGACAGGGGCTGATTCTCCTGTGACAAGCGATTCATCAACCATTGCAATTCCTTCAAGGACATCTGCATCCAAAGGAACAACGTCATCTTTCTCGATTAGGATGAGGTCATCTTTTCTAAGTTCAGTTGATTTCAGATTAACTATTGTTCGTGTCCAGCCCTCGGTAATTATTTTTTTACTTGAGACTTCGGTTTCCAGTTTTCGCAGACTACCTGCAGTGCTTTTTGCTTGCTGCTCCGCAAGAGCATCGGATAGCGTGCTGAACCACACTGTGAGAAGCAGAATGGCTGCGACTTCAACGTAGAATACTTGTAGACTGGGATTAGCAATTGGTACAAAGGCTTGTGGAACTAGAGCCATTGCTGCTACAATAAAGAAGGTTATTTCTACAATAAGCATAACTGGGTTCTTCATTAGTGATTTTGGGCTTAATCGTTTGACCGAGTCAAGTAGGACTTTTCCTGAGAAAGCAGTCCTTAAGCCTCCGGGCGCTGATGGCTTACTTTGCGGTGAGATCTGGATAGTTTTTTCTGACTCAGAAGCCACTTTTTAATCCTCCAAAAAATGATGAAATTGGTCCCAACGCGAGGAACGGAAAGAAAGTCAACACTACAAGTATGATTATGCTAACAACCAAAACTATTGTAAATACAGGACTGTCAGTTCTAAGACCCGATGTACCGCCTCGTTTCCGACCGATCATCGAACCTGAAAGCGCCAGCAGTATAGCTATAGGTGCATAACGACCAATTAGCACGATTATGCCTGTTGCTATGTTGAAAAACGGCGTATTTGCTGAGACTCCAAGGAAATCGGAGCCGTTATTGGCTGCTGCTGAAGTGAATTCCCAGAGAATTTGCGTAAAACCGTATCCTACAGAGTTGCCACCTACAGCGGCAGCTGCACCTGTGGCATAAGATAGGAGCGTGGGGATAAGTATTATCATCGGGTGAATGAGGAAAGCAATCATTACAAGTTTGACGTCGCGTCCTGTTATTTTGATGCCCAAGTATTCAGGAGTTCTTCCAGACATTAACCCGACGATAAAAACCGTTATAATAATGTACATGACCATGTACATCATGCCTATGCCCTTCCCGCCAGGAATTGATTGAATAAACATTCCTAAGAAACCTGAAGTTAACGTGAGAGGATGATTCCCGAGTAAAGCGGAGTTTACCGACCCTGTTGTCGCAGCAGTTGTTGTAACAGTGTAGAAACTGGACATGAAACCGCTGAAACGTGTTTCGATGCCTGGCGCCACCAACGGTAGCGTTGGAATGAATGCTAAGACCAAGTTTAGTCCAAAGAGGATATAAGCTCCCCATAAAAGCGGTCTGGATTCGCGTTTTTTGCCTATCATTTCGCCGAACACAAAGATTAACGCTGTAGGAAGTAGAAGCATCATAGAAATCATAAGAATGTTGGTGACAGGCGACGGGTTCATGAATGGGTAGGCTGCGTTTGCGCCGTAGAATCCCCCTCCATTTGTGCCTATCTGCATTATAGAGTCAAGCGAAGCTACTGGCCCCACGAAAAGTGTTTGTGCAGCTCCTTCTACGGTCTTTATCGCTGTATAGCCGTTAAGGGTTTGAGGAACGCCTAAAGCGAGAAAAATAATGGAGCCAATTATGGCAAGGGGCAATAAAATTCTGGTAAGAGCTCTGGTAAAATCAACGTAAAAGTTTCCCATGTTTTTTGAGTCAACGATTAATCCTCGAATAAACGCTATGCCCATGCAAAGTCCAGTGATAGCAGACGTAAATTGAAGCCACTGAAGAACACATATCTGACTCAGATAGGAAAAAGCAACTTCACCGCTATAATGCTGTAAATCCGTGTTCGTGACAAACGACGCTACTTGCATGAAAGACAGATCAGGACTTAAGCCAGGGCGACCCATTGGGTTAAGCGGCAAATTACCTTGGAAAACAAGGAGCAGAAATCCAATAACCATCATAACGGCATTAAGCAATAATCCTGCAACAAAGTACTGCTTCCAACCCATAGCTTGCGATTGATTTGTACCAGTAATTTTGTAAATGAAATTCTCGATTGGATTAAGAACTTTATCTAAACGACTGGATTTTCGACTAAAGACTCCGACGATGTAAGGCGCTATTAGCTTGGCTATAGCTACAGTTACTCCAAGAATAACAATGACTGTTAGCGCTTGAACTGCATCGATCAATTAATCCGAAACTCCAAAAAACATTTCTACTCACTATAGCTCCTATCCCCAACTAAGTGGCTGATGTTAAGCTGCCTTTTCCTTGGCGCGACTTATGCCCCTTGTGTGGCTGCAATATTATAGTAGTTATAGTGCTTTTTA
>DATIXS010000249.1:0-2780 GCA_035518335.1 Candidatus Acidiferrum sp. | reverse complement strand
GTCAAGTTGGTATGCGTCAATAAGTCCGTTGCCGTAGCTTCTTCCGCTAATTTTAGCGTATTCATTATTTACCTCTTGTATCTTTTTTAAGGCGTTTCTCATGCCTTCTTCCTGTTGGCGTTTAAACTCAAAATAATAGTTCTGCAATGCGTTGGGACCCATGGTCATAGGGTTTTGAGGGTCAAGCTTGAAGGGCACATTTTTTCCTACTTGAGTATCAACCGTAGGTAATTGACGTTCTCCAACAAACTGTTTGATTGTTTCTTCGGAAAGTACGTCTACTTTTTCTAGGGTATGACTTATTGTGAATCCATCTAAACCCACAATTATCGGCAACGAAACACCGACATCTTCCGCAATCTTGAACGCTTGAACAATGGAGTCATAAGCTTCTTGGGCGTTTTCAACATAAATTTGAATCCATCCACTGTCACGCTCTGCAATGCTGTCAGAGTGGTCACCGTGAATGTTCAGCGGCGACGATAAAGCGCGGTTAGCAACCGCCATCACAACTGGTGCACGAGAGCCCGAAGTGACAAAAAGCATCTCATGCATTAACGCTAAGCCTGCTGAAGCGCTAGCAGTGAAGGTTCGTGCTCCTGTTGCTGAAGCTGCAAGACAGGCAGCCATAGCGCTGTGCTCCGATTCAGTACAGACAAATTCTGTTTGGACTTCTCCATTTGCGACGTATTCACTGAATTTTTCAACTATTATTGTTTGAGGAGTAATTGGGTATGCAGCAACCACGTCAACATCGCATTGTTTGGCCGCAAATGCAATTGCTTCGTCTCCGTTTAGTGCCATCGTTTCCTGATTTACAGTTTTTTTCATTTTTACCCCTCCACATCTGGTAATTTCATGCTTATTGCTTTGGTTGGGCATTCATTAGCGCAGATTCCGCAACCTTTGCAGAAGCTAAAGTCAAATTGAATTTTGCCCAATTCTGGACGCCACCTAATTGCTCCGTCAGGGCAAAACATAACACATGTTAAGCATGTTGTGCATTTTTCTAAGTCTAGTACCGGCATGTAGGTTTTCCAGTCGCCTGTCATGAATCCGATGCTAGATTTTGAACATACTCCGGCAATTGAAACTTCTTTCCAAGTTTTTTCTTTGCTGCTCACTCGCTCTTTGCCTCCGCATAAGCTTCTTTAATTACTGCAAAGTTTTTGTCGGCAAGATCTGGCCGGAAACGTCCCTTCAATGTTTTTTGGATTCCTTCCAGGGTCACTATGTTTGTAGCCTTAGCGACACAGCCCAATAGAGCTGTATTTGTAATTGGTGCACCCAAAATTCTGAGAGCAATCTCAGTTGCTGGAACTGTCCAAACTTTACCTTTTGTTACCCTGAGTTTTTCTTTTAGGGCAGTTGGCTCTTCAGCAGAGTTAATAATTAAAACATCCTCATCTCGGTTTAATCCAGAGGTTATTGGAACGGATTTGAGCAATGTGTTATCTAAGACGATAACTACGTCTGGCTCGTAGATTGCGCAATGCAACCGTATTGGTTCGGTGCTTATTCTTGTAAAAGCGGTTACTGGTGCCCCCATTCGTTCAGGTCCAAATTCAGGAAATGATTGAATGTATTTACCTTCATCGAGAGCTGTTCTTGCCAAAAGTTCACTAGCTGTCCATGCTCCTTGACCGCCTCTACCATGCCATCTAAACTCTATCATACTCTTCAAATAGTCCCTTCTCCGATGACGTTTCCCAATAATTAGTCGATTACCTTCATAAACATTTTTCTATAAAAATGGTTAAACATTGTCTTTTTATGTAAAGATCAACGTTTCGATAGTTGACAAAAGGGTTCACATGAGTATGAGTTAAATCGAGTCCACTGACCTTCTTTCCGTATTTTCA
Organism: Candidatus Acidiferrum sp.; assembly: GCA_035518335.1. Classification (GTDB taxonomy): domain Archaea; phylum Thermoproteota; class Bathyarchaeia; order Bathyarchaeales; family Bathycorpusculaceae; genus Bathycorpusculum. Next base: position 918 of record DATIXS010000249.1, on the reverse strand, counting down.
ATCGACAGCTGAAAGAAGTCTTCTTTTTTTTAATAACCTTTGTTAAACTCTGTTGTTGAAAAGTGACTGAATCAGCGAAAAGTCATGTTGAAAAGAGATAATTAAGCAGAAGATAAGGTTCTTAAACTCCATATTGAAGCGGTTCAATGTGGACGCGATCAATTTTTGCAGGCGTTTTCTGAGAATTAGCAAAAAGCCATTTGGTAAGTTTTTCACAATTATCGGGAATACAGGAGAAACTTCTTGTTTCTAATTTTCTTTTGTTACAGATTGAGCAAGGGATTTCCGATTGATTGTTCATTTCAGTGACTATTTGAGGTAAGAATTGATTTATCCGTTATGAAGTAAAAATTAAGACTGATTATTCACATTAAGCTAAGATTCGGTCTCTTGTTTCGGGTTCTTTCGGAGATTTTTGTTATCTACATCAAAAGAGTCAGCAAAAGTTATATCTGCCTCATGCTGTCTAGGAATGTTGATTTTAAAGGGCTATAACAAAGATTGATGACGGGCAATGACAGACATAATATTGACCGCTGATAGAACCTTATTAAGTAATTATCACAATAACGAATTCTTAGGGTTTGGTACTTGTGCCCCTCCCAATTTTATTCCAGAATTTCTCTACAGCTACCTTTTTTTTCCTCCACTAAAAACAAAAAGTGGGCATCCGTGTTCTGCGCCTTATGGCTTGAGAAAAACTGAGGCTCAACTTTTGAAAGAAGGCTTCAACGTAGAAACCGTAAGTCCAAAATTCCTAGGTAAATATCTAAAGGATGCAAAAGTTCTTGGTATTCATACAATGGATCCATTCGGATTAGGTCCAGCTTCCACAACTCTTGCCTCGATTTTTAAGAAAGAGCCTTTTTTGGCAAAACATTTTCGAACCCTGCTAAGAAGTCCAGCAGTTCAAAAAGC
>DATIXS010000248.1:0-2399 GCA_035518335.1 Candidatus Acidiferrum sp. | reverse complement strand
GTCTTTAGCTGACCTATCAATGCCAAAGCCCTTGATAAGCAAGTAACCGCCAATAACAATTACAATAGCTATGCCATAATAGTAAATAGCTCCAGGATAAACATAGTTATTAATAGCCCATAGAATCCCAAAGATAAATACCAATAGTCCGGGCAAGCCCAACGCTAGGCGAGCATACCTTGGATTATCAACTAGTAACTTCATGTACTTGGTAAATAGTGCCGCTGTCTCCTCAATTGATTCGCTATGTTTGATTACAATTCGACGCACAGAAGAAACAGGTACTCTAGATTCAACAAGAGGCAGTATTGCTTCATCGGAATACCCATCACTAACCAAAATTACCTCTTTTGCACTAAAAGTATCAAGTAAATTATTTAATTCAGAAACTAATTTCCGATCTGCACTAACGCCTCCTAAATCCGAACCAGATATCGTAGCGACTTCAAAAATTTCTTCAGGCTGTTTCTCGTTTTGCAATCTGTCATAAAGACGAACTGCTTCAAACATGGCGTTTGCATCCGGTTCTTCCGGGTCTTTTAAAGCTAAAGAAACTGCCCCATCCAAGTTTGCGGTTCTTCCAAGAAGCGGCGTCTTAACTCCTGCCTTAACTTCTAAATCGCCATCTCTATCAACACATAAAATTAGGATACGCTTTTGCGTTGGTTCTTGCGTTTCCTTTTTAGCCATCCTCACTCTATTCCCATTATACCTAAGGTAACTTTAATTTTTTGTCTCATTGTTTTCTTCAGGGTCATCGCCTAAAGCAAGCTGAAACTCGTTCCAACTTAATTTTTCACCCTTCTTCAGTTTTTCCTTCGCTTCGGCACCCAGCTTCTCTTTAATAGCTTGCTGTTTTTCTTTTACCACCTGCTGCTGTTCCTTATCCGCTTTTTCTCTTTCTTTAAAAGCACTCTGTCTTTCCCTATAAGCTTGTTGAGACGCCAATCTCCGGATTTTCTCTTCTTCGTACAAAGCAGTTTTCAAAGCGCGTAACTGCCCAGTTAACTCTGCAATTTTCACTTGTGTAGCTAAAATTTCTTCTTTTGCCTGGATATAGGCTTGATGAAGACCATCAGCTTGGGCCCGGCTTATTTTAACAGCGTTGACTTTTTCCATCATCTTTGTATGTAAGTCTTGACTCTTTTTTGCCAAATCAGTTAATTCATTGTGAAATACGTCCGCTTCATCCTCAATGGCTTTACGCTGAATGAATAAATCGTTAATCTTGTCATTTTGTTTATCGATTTTTTTATATGAACGGAGAAGAGTTTCAAGTTCTTTAACATTCTCAATCAGCTGTTTTTCTTCCTGCAAATCTAGAGATGTTGTTTGAATCTTCCATTCTATTGACTCAAGTTCTTGTTGCAAATCCTGTTGCCTTTCGCGAGGTACTTTCTTTCGGTATTCGGCTATTTTTTCTTTTCTAGCGTTAATTTGGTCATTGATAGGTGTGACTTTTGCTCTAATTTCGTCTCTTTGTTTCTTCAGTAGTTTAACTTTTTCATTTATTGTGTCGCGTTCAATTTTTAAGTCGTTGATTTCTTGATGGGTTTTCTTAACTAACTCATTTAATTGGTTTCGTTGCTCAATGTGCTTCGTGATTTGAACATTAGCAGTGTTAGTTTGATTCCGGAGTTTTTCGATTTGCTGATTAATGTCTTCTACTCTGACGGTTTTTTGTTCATTGCTCATTGGATAGCCCCATATGTAAGATTCAAGCTTATGATGATTGTTAACTTCGAATTTATATTAGTTGTCAATAGAAAATATGAGACGACCATATCAATAATGCTCTTCTCATTATAATTTTTAAATAGATCATAGCATAATGGATTGGTGAGATGCGAAATATGTCCTTCAATTACGACGATCTGCTTAAGAGAGCGTGTGCTCAAATGCCCGAAGTCTCTGCAAAACGTGAACGTTTAGAATTACCAAGATTATATGTCAATACAGTTGGTATGCGAACGATAATTTCCAATTTTAAAGAAGTTGCTGATGCATTAGATCGTGATCCCCAGCATATCTTGAAGTTCTTAACAAGGGAAATGGCTACCGCAGCAACTTTTCAAGATTCAAGAGCGATTTTTCAAGGAAAATTTCGCGGAGATAGTTTTGAACGTCTGTTGCAACGATACTTAGAGAGTTATGTAATTTGTCCCGTTTGCAAGCGTCCAGATACTCGAATTGTCAAAGAAAAACGTCTTTCTTTTTTGGTATGCAATGCTTGCGGCGCAAAATCGTCAATTAAACAGTTGTGAGAGAGCTAAAAATGGAAGTTTACGTGAACCTAAAACAAGTCGGAAGAAACGTGTTGTTAGCTGTTTGCGATTGCGAATTGCTTGGCAAAACTCTTCGGGAAGGCAAAATTGTCTTCCATATTAAGAATGAGTTTT
>DATIXS010000247.1:0-2181 GCA_035518335.1 Candidatus Acidiferrum sp. | reverse complement strand
TTTTTCGTAACCGTCACCATTCGCGCCGTAGACTTGCCCTGGAAAACTGAATTGGAGAGTGTACGTGCCGACTTGGTCAGGAGTGAGGAGGGTGTATTGTGATGATGTTGAATCCACCACAATTGGATAGATTGTAGTTTTCACTGTGCCGTCAGGCGCAGTTATAGTAAGGTTGTAGTTGTGAAACCGATAGCTGTTTGCAAACAATGCCGCGCTGACTGTAGAAGCATTTGTTCCTGTAGAGGCAACTGTTCCACCGGCTGCTCCATAAACAGTATCAAGCCACATGTAAATGTGTACCGTCTGACCGACCCCTATGGGGTTGGGTGCTGCAACAATGTAAGCATAAGTTGGAATATTCCATGGAGTTCCGCCTTGACCTGGACCATGCGCGCTTGCGTTTGGAATCAGTGTGATTGAAGTTCCCATTGAAATTGTTAGAAGAATTGCAATCGTAATAGCTAAAGTTCTATTTTCATTTTTCATTTTTTCTTTCTCCTATAATTTTATGCTCCTTTCATAATTTGAGTCAATTTATAAAGTTATGCCTATATCCCCAAAAAAAGGGCTAAAGAGAATCTTGCTTAACTTGATGATTAGACTGCTCTTTTAAAAAAGATTGAGTTATAGAAGAGACATAAACTCCTTTTTTGACTAATCTAGCTTTTAAACGTAATCTTTATTATGGTATTAAACTGTTCTAAAATGACATTCAAGGTAACTGTGGATGAAAAAAGACACTAAGCTTGAAAAAGGAAAGGCAGAAGCTTACCAATCGCGCGAAAATTGGCCACCATACACTTATCGAGATTACCCAGACATTAAACCTCAAATGTACGAAGCATTCATGAAGTTCTTGAACACAGAAAATACATCAGGCAGATTGATGGAACTTCAACCTTGGATTTCTGTTTGCGATTCAAAATGCGCCTTTTGCTATTTCCCCACGACAGCAACAAGCAAAGTAAAGATTGAACCCTATCTTGACTTGCTAAAGAAAGAGCTTGGAATGTACGCCAAAACCAAATATGTTAAGACAAGCATGTTTGACGAAATAGTTTTGGGCGGTGGAACTCCAAGTGTATTGGAAGCTGAGCAGATGATTGACCTCATAGACTTCTGCAAAGCAAACTTCAACATAAACAAAGAATACTTCATCAAAGTAACTGGTTCCTCAAAGACATTGGCGCTTAAGAAAATTAACAAACTAGCAGAATATGGAGTTTATCAAATGGACATGGGCGCACAAACATTTGATGACAAGTTAAGGAAAAATCTTTGTTTACCAGACAGCGCCGCAGACGTTGAAAAAGCCATTAGACACGCAAGGAAACTAGATTTGTGTGTTTGTGTGGACCTTATGTATAATCTTCCAGGTCAAACAATGGAAAGCTGGATTAGTACGCTAAAGAAAGCGATTGAACTTGATGTGGAGATTGACGCTTACTCGTTACACGTGGATCCAGGCACGATGCTTGAAAAGATGATCAAGACCGGAGTTTCCCCGCCGACAGGAGATGCGGAATGTGAGAAACAAATGTACTTAACAGCTTACAAAATGTTGACCAGCGTTGGCTACAAGGCAGTGGGTCACGATCGCTACAGCCGAGTGGAATGGCACATGAGAGAAAACTGTCTTAACGGCTGGCCATGGGGAGGCATTTTAACTACTGGCGCTGGATGCTTCATGGGATACCTGCAACGATTTTCATATTCTAATCTTGAAAACATAAACGATTATATGGCAGCAGTAAAGGCTGGAAAATTACCTATAAGCAAGCTTTCTGAATCTACAATTGAAGATATGATGAGGCGAACAATGACTCGGTTATACTTACGATTGCCAGTTAGTAAAGCAGAATTTAATCAAAAATTCGGCACTACTCCAGAGAAGGTCTTTCCAAAGCAACTTCAAAAACTATTAGACAAAGGACTAATTGAAATTGATGACAAAGAAGTACGAATTACTAAGCTTGGCGAGATTTGGAAAGGCAACATTGCTTGGGAATTTGCACCGAACCAAGTCTAACTTTCTTTTTAGATTATTGCAAGCCTTGTTTGTAGGTCGTTTCAGGAAAAAATTGAAAATGTCCTTGCTTAATTTAACTGTTTGAACCCTGAGAATGGCAGATAGTTTACCGAGCATATGTTTTGAGGGCATAAAACGAATAGTCCATCAGG
>DATIXS010000246.1:0-2191 GCA_035518335.1 Candidatus Acidiferrum sp. | reverse complement strand
AACACTTGAAAGCAACATCCCACCTGGCTTGTGAGGGCTAACAAATGGACGAAATAATCTGCAAAGAGAAACTCAAAGAAAGAGAATTGGGACGAATGTTCGAACCAATCGAAGAAGAAATGGAACTAATTCAAGCGAGCGCCAAATTCAATCACGCGATTAATAAAAATTCCCAAAATGAAACTGAACTGATACTTGCCTATACCGACGACACAGAAAAACTATTATTGTTACTGAAAAGACGCATTAAACTACTGATGGAAATCACAAGCTGAAGTTAATAGCGCTTTAACCATTAATAATAAACCTTTTAGGCGTAAACATCTCCATTACAATCGCTAGAGGCATAAAATGACAAAGATAACTAGGGCAGGCGTTACGTTTCCACCTGAACTTCTCAAGGACTTTGACGAAATCATAGGCAAAATGGGATATGAAAGCCGTAGTAAAGCAATTCAGGATTCGGTGCGGCTTTTTGTGTCCGAGAGGAAATGGATCCAGCAAGAAGACACCAGCGAAAAAACAGGGATGATTATAATGGTTTACGATCATGAAACTCGAGGATTGGAGGCCGAACTTACAGAGATACAACATGAACACAAAGCAGTGGTAACGTCAACAATGCATGTTCATATTAGCGAAAGAGATTGCCTTGAAGGTATAGCTGTGAAGGGCACAGTTGCTGCGATAAGGAAGTTAGGCGATGAGCTTGGAACGCGAAGAGGAGTTAAAATTCTTAAGACAGTTGTTGCAACGGAATAATTTTTCGCTAAACATTCCTACTGAGCATAGTGTTTAGCAAAATTGTTTGAATGACGAGAACATCACTGGGTCGTCCTTGCTGCAACCGGGCTTCTCGTGTAGACTTTCCAGTAAGTCTCAGTTCACATAATGTTTAAGTTGCCGCTAATGGTCAAACTATTTAGGAGGCGATTTTTTGTCTGAATCTAAAATTATGGCTCTAGAGAAAAAACTAGCTGAGTTGGAAAATCGGGTTAAGAAATTGGAACAGCATCATCATGAACTCGTAAAAGGACAAACAACTCCACCAGAATAAAATCTTGCCAGCCCTTTTCGTCGTTTGGCAAATCTTTTTTTTGAAATTCTTTTGAAAATGAGCGCTCGATCAAAGGTTCATGGAGAAAAAATTAGTTTACAAGGGCTTCTATTTATCAATAAGATTTCAAGTGTTACTGTTATAAAATAACGTAATACTTATATTGAGGGGGAACCAGTTGGATAACTGCTAAACAATAAACTGGGCGATAATTTTACTCCCAAAACTCCCCAGTTGTGCGCCAGGATTGAACCCTTCGGTTGGCTGTAAACTACCGAAGCCCTCAAAAGGCGATTAGGCGAAGAAGCCCCCGCTTAGTCGGGTTCAACTTGGCACATTCTTCCAGAGGTGCGCACAAGAATTTCGGTTGCTCCACCTCTAGATTGCACCCCCACAGAAAGAGTTTTTTGGCAAAGTCGTGAAAGCATAGAGACTCAAACAGTGTATTCTCCCAATTTTCTTTGTCCTTCTGCCAGCCTTTTGGGGTCAGCTTCAAAATTGTCTGCTTGCCCAAGGGCTTCGATTAGCCGCTCAAATTTGATCTCAAGCCTATCCACTTTCTTGTTGATACTTTTGACTTTTTCTGGCATCTGCATGTAATCAATCGCAGCATCTTTGCCGATATTTTCAAGTTCGCCCTCGCCCCAACTGTGATCAATCTTGCGACACCCAGCTCTTACGCTAAAGTATCTACCGAACAGTTTTGCGATAGGGTCCTCAACAGCCATTTCTCCGCCGCAAAACGCTCCTTCAGCCAAAATGACCCCATATTTTTTTGCCAAAGCCACAGCGATGCGATTGCTCAGGTTCATGGCTAAACCGTAAACTTCCGCCGGATTCTTACCTCGAATCACCGGCACATGAACAATCCAACTTTTGCTGGTGTGCCTAACCTTAACACCCTGCTCCAAACCCAAAAGAGCCGTCCAATTCTGCATCTCCACAGCCCTGAACTGACCATCAGGATAACGCCCCTCAACCAGAATCTTAAAGGCTACCTGACATTTGTCCAACCGATGTAACTCGCCTGGGAAAACTCTGCCCTCACATGACTTCAGAAGATTTGAGCCCTCAGTTGTTAGAGCGTAGAAAGCGGCATTGCTGCGTTTCTCCTGGTAGATAAGGCCTGCTTTC
>DATIXS010000245.1:0-2987 GCA_035518335.1 Candidatus Acidiferrum sp. | reverse complement strand
ACTGTAAAGCGTACCCACCCTATCGCCATGGATACTACCATAAATCACAATATTATGTTGTCCATTGGTTAATTCGGAAATGTTAACTAAATATGAAAACGATGGATTATACTTAAAATTATTACCGTAAAGGTCGTTTGAAGATTGGTTTGATTCAATACTTACAAGTGAATTACTGTCTATGCGGTAACTATAAAATCCCCTCACTTGCCCCACAAACTCCGGCATAAGGTTGTATGTCCAATCTATGCTAAAGTTAAGAGGCATTGTAACACTGTATACTGTTTGATTATTAGGACTTGACAGTTTTAGACTATAGGAGATGTCCCACCCATTTATAACTTGACAATTAGCTATCGATGAAGTCAAGACTAGTGCGATTGAAAGGCATACAACTAGAATTAAGGTTATAGTTTTAGAGTAGCTACTCAATCCACGCCACCAGTATAGGCTAGTACTTGTCAATATGCGCTTTTAGTTCTACTCATGGAACATACTGTTCCGATTTTGGAACGTTAAGAAGCTAACATATTACCTACGTAAGACTGGATTTTTTCGATGCTTAAGCTCTACAGCAATCTTGAACACACAGAGAAGCAAACGTGAACCACACGGTCCAGAAAAAAGTCGACAATTTGTCTATAAGAACAGAGCTGAAAATTCAGATTATAATTAGGTTAATCCCATATTACATGTTCTACCACCGTTAAATATGCAATCAGAGATACTGAACATCGAAAAAGCATGACTATAGAAAAATTCTTCACAATTCTCAAAGATGGAGAATGGCACGATTTGGCCGATCTTTCTAACCAAATAAATGTGCAAACAGACAAGTTAACCGAATTCGCAGATTTCCTATCCAAAAAAGGCTTAATCGCATACGAAGAAAAAACATGCAGAATCAAAATCAAACCCGAATGGCAAGACACACTCCCAGCCGAAAACTAAATCTTGCGTAAGAAAACAAAAACTAAAGCTAAGAAATAGAAAATAAGCAAGTAGAATTGTTATGGAATTAAAAAAGAAAAGTGTACTCTTGACTTTGCATTAGTCCTTAAGAGAACGCAAAATTACATAGCCGTTTTGCTCTTTTAGATGCAACTCATATTTTTTTGCGATATTATTTGTTATGTCTCTTGAAACGTTGTCTAATTCGCATTTCATCTTTATTTCATAGCCACCAGTCAATATGTGATATACCTGTGAACCGTCGGGGGAAATACAGCTTGCAACCCCTGATTCCTTTAAAGCATCACGAATCTCGCTCAACACAGCTAAGGCTTCTGTTTTGTTCATAACGCACACATATCTGTTACAGGTACAGGTTATACTAATAATTTTTGCAAAATTTTAGGTACATGCCCTAAAAAAATTAGGGCTCATCTAGAGCTCGTCTATTTACTAAACGAAAGCGCTTCCGATATTGTATGGAGGAGAAGCTGTTTAATTTACTAACCTTTCGCGCTGGTAATGCAGTTTCAGGTTTTTTGAGCTTCTTTTCCGTCCACGAATAGTGTGATAGGCGAGAACGGTCCAGCGTTGATTTCCAAATGATGCTTTTCGGAATTTCCTACCTCCAACTGGAACTTCTTTGACAATGGCTGAAAGTTTGCTTCATTAACGACTTTTTCGCCATCTACTTCTATCTTGATGTATTTTAGAAGCGCGCTCGCATTAACAATAATGGTGTGTTTTTCATTCTCACCTATTTCAAACTTAGCTTTTGTCATTTGTTTCCCACTTTAGGCACAGAGGAACATATTCGCGGCACTTAAATTTATTAATTTATGCTCGCTAAATCCCTTTTACAAAATAAGCGATTAATTTAGGGATTTAGGACAAGGCAGCGCGTTAGTGAAATTGCTTGCATCAGTAAAAGTTTTCTTCGAAGCAAACTGTCTTTAGCCTGGACATTTTATTGAATTTTTTCCTTAAGAGTCATACGCAAACCATTTAAGCTTTACTCTAACAATTTAGTTATTTAATTGTAAGAGTGCAGTTATGAATGCTTCTTACAATTAAAAATAAAAGAAAGGAAGAAAAAATGTTAAGTCTAAAAAACAGAATTGCAGTTATTACTATTATTATATTGATGACTATTTCGATGACTGCCTCAACAATACTCATTCCGACGACAAATGCTCACAACCCCGCTTGGAATATTCCGACTTACGCCTATCTAGCTGTTAACCCTAACCCTGCAGGAGTAGGTCAATCGCTCTCCGTTAACTTTTGGCTTGACAAAGTGCCGCCAACCGCTATAGAACAGTACGGCGACAGATGGACGAACTTTACAGTTACAGTCACTAAGCCCGACAAAAGCGTAGACAACCTGGGACCTTTTACGTCCGATGATACAGGAGGGGCACATACTACTTACGTCCCATCTCAAACGGGAAACTACACCTTCGTGTTTAAATTTGGCGGACAAACGGCAGCAGTTGGCATTCCTCAACCAGGTGGTGCCGTCCAGAATGCTCAGAATGTTGGAGACTACTATCAACCTAGCACTAGCGCGCCAACGGTAGTCGCTGTGCAGCAAACGCCAATACCATCCTATCCTTCAACTCCGCTTCCGACAAGCTATTGGGCACGCCCAATATTTGCTACCAACTTGAACTGGTACACTATTAGCGGAAACTGGCTCGGCCTCGGAGCAACTTCCTTTGGTGCTACAGGATTGTACAATGCCACCGAAAGCTTCAACCCGTACGCCGCAGCCCCTAACACGAGTCACATTATGTGGACAAAGCCATACTCGTTTGGCGGCCTCATCGGCGGAGAATTCGGCAACTCCGAATACGGAAGCAACTTCATGTCAACTTCACAGTACGAACCCAAATTTGCTCCAGTAATAATGAACGGCGTACTATACTACACAGAGTACCCTGGAAGCTCAAGCAACCCAGCTGGATGGGCTGCCGTAGACATACGCACTGGACAAGTTTTATGGACAATGAATACGACTTCAGTACTTAGATGCG
>DATIXS010000244.1:0-4126 GCA_035518335.1 Candidatus Acidiferrum sp. | reverse complement strand
ATAAAATGATCTTCAGCAATGTGCAATCCATTTTGCTCAATACATTCGATGGAAACTCCTGGACCGCAAAGTTCAGTTAATCCATAAACATCAAAAGCTTTTATCCCTAGGTCGTCTTGGATTCTTTCTCTAATCTTGTCTGACCATGGTTCTGCCCCGAACATTCCAATTTTAAGTTTGAGGTCTTTTCTTGGGTCAATCCCTTCTTGCTCCATAGTTTCAGCTAAGTAAACTGCAAAGCTTGGAGTACAAGCCAAAATCGTAGCGTCGAGGTCTTTCATGAGTTTTATTTGGCGTTGAGTCATTCCGCCGCTTGCAGGAATAATTTTGGTTCCAACTTTTTGAGCACCGTAATGGAAACCCATGCCGCCTGTAAATAAACCGTAACCATACGCGATGTGTATTACGTCTTGTTGTCTTCCGCCTGTTGTGTATATGGATCTTGCCATTAATTCTTGCCACGCATCCAAGTCGCTTTTTGTGTAGGCGCCAACAATTGGGTTTCCAGTTGTTCCACTTGAAGCATGAATTTCACAAATATCATCAGATTTAACGGCGACCATGCCGAACGGATAATTATCTCGTAAATCATTTTTTACTGTGTAAGGGATCTTCTTAAGATCATCAAGTGAACGTATGTCTTCAGGCTTTAATCCTATGCTGTCAAATTTTTTCTTGTAAAAACCGCTGTTTTGATAGCAGTGTTTGACTTGTTCTTTTAGTTTTCTTAGCTGATTCCTTTTTAATTCTTCAATAGGCATGGTTTCGATTTTTTCGTTCCAGTATTTGCCGTTCAACGCTTTTCCCTCTCGTTTCTAAAGGCCTAGATACACTTCTTTTATGTGACTATTAGATAAAAGTTCCTTACTTTTTCCTTCTAAAACGATTCTGCCTTCCTCTAAAACATAACCTCGATCTGCCACATTTAATGAGTCATGAATGTTCTGTTCCACAAGTACAACTGTTACACCTTCGTCATTGATTACGCGTATAGTATCTAAAACTTTTTCAACAATAATTGGAGCTAACCCCAACGAAGGCTCATCAAGAATAAGCATTTGAGGATTACACATTAAACTTCGACAAATAACAAGCATTTGCTGCTCGCCGCCGCTAAGTGTTTGAGCTAATGCTTTTTCCTTCTTTCTCAGCACAGGAAAAATCTCGTAAACGTTTTCTTTCGATTCCTTAATCTTAGCTTTATCCTTTATCGTGTAAGCGCCCAGCATAAGATTTTCCTCAATTGTCATGCGAGGAAAGATTTCTCTTCCTTCAGGAATCATGGTCAAGCCTTTCTTGACTATTTCATAAGTTGGCATTTTCTCGATGTTTTCGCCCTTAAACTTGATTGTTCCATTCTTCGGATGGAGAAAACCCATGATAGTCTTTACAAGTGTTGTTTTTCCGGCGCCGTTAGGTCCAATAATGCTTAGAATTTCTTTTTCTTCGACTTTGAAAGTTACGTCACGTAGTATCTGCACCATGCCATATGACGATGAAACATTGTTGACTTCTAGCATTTTACTCGTCCTCACTGAAAGTAAACTTCTTGCCCAAGTAGACTTTCACGACGCTTTCATCTTTGCAGACTTGCTTGGGTGTTCCCTCACAAATTTTCTCGCCATGATTCAAGACAACCACTCGATCGCATAATCCCATTATCACTTTCATAACATGCTCAACTATGAGCACGCTTACTCCTTGTTTATTAATCAGTTTGATAAGTGCGATAGCTTCATCTGATTCAGCAGGAGTCAGGCCTGTAAGTAACTCATCTAAAAGTAAGAGTTTAGGACTAGTTGCTAAAGCCTTAGCAAGCTGAATACGTCGTAACTCAACTACATTCAGATTTTTTGCATGAACATCAAATTTTTCTTTGGCCAACCCAACAAAACCTAAAAGTTCCTGAGCCTTTGGCAGGGCACCAATTTTGTCTTTTGATTTTTTCTCATTGAAAAGTACACTTGTCAAAACATTTTCGACAGCTGTCATTTCAGGAAAAGACTGGACAGTCTGAGAAGTTTTCGATATCCCTTTGGCACAAATCTTGTACGGAGGCAATTTTGTGATGTCTTCATCCAAAAAAACTATTTGACCTGAATTCGGGTTGTAAACTCCGCTAATAACATTCAAAAGGGTTGATTTGCCTGAGCCGTTTGGCCCCACGAGACCGGTTATTTCGTTACTGTTTACTGTTAAATCCACTTTTTTTAATGCTTGAAGTCCTCCGAACTGCTTTGAAACTTCGGTGCACTTTAGCAACATTACAAATCTCCGATTAGCAAGAAATTATTCATAGTGCAAATATAAAGTTTGGTAAAATACTATTCATACAATTCACTTTTCAAATGGAGAGGATAATTAACTAAAGTTTAGAGTACTTATGAGAAAAAATATTGTTAATCCTCAATTGTACGCTTGAATAATTTATTGTTACGGAATGATCTCCAATGTTAATGAGCAAAACCGGGCCAGCTCTTGAATCCCATTCGAACTCAAAAACCCTCTTCCTGACTAAGGCAGATTCACCCCTATCAAAAAGCAGCGCCTTCATTACCATAAAGTCCTAAATTTTTAATTTTTTAACTTATCGGAAACGAAAACATAATCCAACCGACTACAGTAGATCATGCATTCTTAATCCTTAGAAAACGAGATTGTTTTTTCAAAAAAATAAGAAAATAATATTAAAAATAATTGACACTTCGGGGAATGCTCTTATTCGCCCCAATCTTCACCTTCAATAGTTAATTCTTGAAGATCTATACATTCACCTCCGTTGGCAATTTTTTTAACTTCGAGTTCAAGTCCACAACCAGGGCAGCTCAACACTTCTCCTTTTTCAATGTCAGAGGGAATGTTGAGGTCTGAATCGCAGTCCGGACATTTGGTTTTGGTACCTTTGTGTTGAACACTCGAATTTGGTGGATTAATCATTACTGTTTTCACTTTTTGGTTTTACCATTGACAGGATGCTGAAACTTATTAAATTTTATGACTTTTACGTCACAAAATATGGTATTAATGTTCCATTTGGTACAAAAAGGATTAAACGGAAAAATTTCAGAATGCCTGTTTAAAGAAGTAAGGAAAAATCTATTTTCTTTCAAAACAAAGTCGATGGGTTAAAGTTAAATATTATTTGAAACCATTGAAGTACTGGTGTCGCGAATGCCTATAACTCAAGTAAGTGTATTTCTAGACAACCATCCGGGCTCGCTTTTTGATGTTATGTCAAAGCTTGACGAAAATAAACTGAAAGTTTTCGCATTGTCAATTGCTGATGCAGGCGAGTTTGGTTTAGTGCGATTGATAACAGAAGAACCCCAGAAAGCTTCTAAATTCTTGGAAGATGCAGAATTTAACTTAGCCAAATCAAAAAAGAACACAGAAGTGACAGCGATTTTCATTTCTGCTCAAGAAACGCTATCAAAAATTACTAAAATCTTAGGAGAAGGAGGTATTAATATAGAATATGCTTATTCGTCAGCAATCCATGTAGACGGCAATGTCGCGTTAATATTACGTCCAAGTAATGTTGAAAAAGCTGAGCAGATGTTAATTGCAAGAGGCGTTGCAGTTCTTTCGCTTGATGAAATCAAAAAGTATTTCCAGTAAGCTAACTTTCAAGCGCTGTTTCAAAGATTTCAATAGTGCAAGTAGCAATGGCGTTTTTGTGAAGTTGAGCTCCATAAAATAATTAAAAGGGATGGTAAACTTAATTTACGTCCGTTATATTGGAGCAATAACTCAAAGGTTAGATCGAGAATGGGAACATTAAATCTTGACAAGATTTTCGACCCCCAAAGTGTAGCCATCATTGGAGCCAGTGACGTGGAAGGTTCAGTTGGATATGCTTTAGTTAAAAATTTTAGTCAACTGGGTTATCGTGGCAAAGTTTACTTAGTGAATATTAGAAAGCCTGAGATTTTAGGAGTTAAAACATACAAAACAGTTGATCTGATTCCTGAACCTGCTGATTTAGCCATAATTGCAACGCCTGCCAAAACTGTTCCAGATGTTATGGAAGAATGCGGAAGGGCGCACGTGAAAGGCGTAATTATTGTTTCTGGAGGCTTCAAGGAGACAGGTCCTGCAGGAAAGTCTTTGGAAGATAAAATTTTTG
>DATIXS010000243.1:0-6398 GCA_035518335.1 Candidatus Acidiferrum sp. | reverse complement strand
ATAATGGATTAGTTTAGTTACCAGATGGTTGTATCATAAGTCGAGCTCTTTGATTCTTAGTTTAAAGTGGCTTTTACAATACTATAGAAGGTGATATCTTAGCTTGGCGCGTTTTCCAAGACTCTTAGGGAAGAATGTCGTATAGCGCAAAATAAGACGTGTAATAAATTCCCACAAGCATCGCGACGATTCCCAAAATTATCAACACAAGCCCACGGTTCCGATTTTCATCACGTTCCATTCTCCAAACATAAGCTCCCAAGATTATCGCAGCTGAACCAAAAATTTCTGGAACCACCAACAAGCTAATGAAGGCACATAAGATTCCTATGTAAAAGTATAATGTTGAATTTCGCTTCTGAGGTAACGGGTATGAAGATATATTTCCTGATGATTGTGGCGATTCGGGAACGGTACTCACATTAGACATAAATATTTTCTCCAATCCTTCTTTGACATGCTCTCTCTTAATTACTTTTCTTGGAAAAAGATTCTGCTGATATCTATTGGACAGAAGAATTGTTCCTCCTGTGCTTTTACCAATTCAGGACCTATCAAAAGAAACAAAGCCTTTGAATTCGAAAATCTTCGATGATAAGGATGTTTTTCTTTGAACCTTGGACGATACGTAACTTGGTATAAGTAGCATCAAAGTTGCTTCAATAAGCTAACTAAATGCAACTTGTTTATTTATCCTATTTCGACTGCCAAGAAAGGCAAATCAAGAAATTTCTTTACGAAAATTTGGCTAAATAGAAGTTATCTTAAAATGCTTTATAATATGTTTCTTGTCTTTCAAGTTTTTGTATTACTCTGGATATAACCTTCCCTTCTTTTATCAGCTTGTCCAAAGCATTTATAACCGTAAATCCGTCAATTACACCGTGAAAAAGTGTTTCAACATCTCTCACATTTGTGTTATATCCTAACCCTTCATTATTCCCAAAAAATTGAACGGTTTGTCATTTTGCTTCAAAAATGTAAGTATCTGTTATTCAATTGTTACGCTGGTTCTTCCAGCTTTCCATTTTTCATTACTTATTGACATTTTAACCATCTCAATTCCATTTCTATGCTTTACAGATTTAAGACCTCTTAACTCCAAAAATAACCATGAGAATTCTAATTTCAACTATGACAGCAGAAGATAATTTGGATGAATCATAAGATTAGAGCAGACGGAAAAGATTTGTCATACATGATTTAACACTGAATCCTTAAGGTTTTTTGATATTCGCATTCTCTTGGAGGCTACTGATTATCCTTGCGCATAATCATTTGGTGAACGAAGGCAGCTCTCAAATATTACACCTTTTTTAGTTTTGTTAACGTAGGCAATTAACGCAAACTCAAGGATCCCTCCGTTAAGGCTAACGATAATGTAAGACATTTCTCCCAGAAAAGGGAAAATAATTACGTAAATAGCGATGTTTAATACGAAAACTGATAAACCTACAAGATTGTATTTTAGATAACGCAAAAACCATTTTTTGAATATCTTTCTAAATTTACTCATCTGCTTCAATTCCCCTATTAACGAATTGACAGATATTGGATGCGTATCATAATGGCAACCAGTTTATTAACTGTTACTATTCAATACATAATGATAACACTGGACAATCTGCTTAACTTTTGAGATCAGAACTTTACCTTTGAATTAGCTTTCCAACTAAATTTCAATTAGGTTGGGTTTTTAGCAAATAGACTTTCGTAGTCAACCAATATTTTTAAGTGCAAACTTGAAAATCGCTAACTGATGTTAAATGGCAATTTCTAATGAATGGTGTGTAGCAGTTTTCAAATGCAGTCCTGCTTCGACAAGAAAGGTTTTGGTTGAAGTCTACCATTACTTGCAGCGAACGCGTTTGCCCATGTCTTTCTGAATGCAGTTGTCCACCCGTTGCTCGATTGCTTTTTGGTGCTTCATAAATAATGATTTCAACTGCTTCCTTTGGAAGCCCTAAAGCTACAAAAACTTTAGTTATTCCCTCAACTGTTTTTTCTTGTTTTCAAGAGTCGTTCCTTCCCAAACAAAAACTTGAACTATTGGTATTTCATTTTTACCTCAAACAACCATTGTTTTTAGTTCTAAATTAATGTGTCCTAACGCATCTGTTTTTGCACAAAAATTTAAAGGTGGATTCAAGCTCATATTCTTGAGGGCTAACAATCGTGGACATTATTCAGAAGACGAATCTAAAAGCAATTGACCCTGAAGCGTTAAACATAAGAAAATTGTCTACAAAAGATGATACGTTTTTTGTTGAATTGCCTTTAGATAGCGTTCCTCAAGAGGATTGGCAAATACTTTTTCAAGCGGAATTGAAAAAAATAGGTAAACCGTTAGCTATTCTCAAAAACTCGCAGGATTCTTTCCCGAAATTCGAAATTAACTATCCAGACAGTTTGCAAGAGGACATTATTTCAATTATTACTAATCCAAAAAAACTCCAAGAAGACATCAAATTAGTTATGCGGTTAGTAGAAACGGTAAATGATCGAGTTGACCGACACAACAAAGAAGTAAACGAAGAAAACGAGAAAGAAAATTTAAAAACTGAAAATAATAAAGAAACTATACGAGAAATGCGTGAGTCTCTCAAGAAAAATCCACCCACTCTCTAAACTTATTAAACTTAGAAACTCCTAGGTATTCACGCAATTTCTTAGGTGTGTTATGTGAGAATGAACAAATTCTTGTTCTGCAAGGGCTTCATGTATTAGGTCTTGGATGGCAGAGTTCATATTGCCTTTAAAGTATGGTTTCACGATTTTCTCGTTAAACTCAGTAAACAAAGAGGCTGGAACATTGTGACATGTTAAGTCCACTAGGAACTCATTTTCCATCGTTAAGCTGGCTTTTCTCTTTTTCATGGGTGACCAATTATTTCTAAAACATTTTGAGCTTAAATAATTTATTAAGTATTACGATTTATTAGTGATATTGAGAAGAACAAACTATTAGATACTTTTTTGTGATAACCCAATAAAATAAGGTTTAGAAAAGTCGAAAATCTTCGGCTCGACTAATAGAGAAAAAGAGCTATGAATAAGTGACTAAGTAAAGTTAGAATTTTTTTTCTTTTCAAAAAATTAGGTTTCAACTCCTTTTGTTAAACGGATCATATATTTTTTCTTGTCAATATTTTTTATGCGGCTGTCAATTAGTCCTTGTTTTTTTGCCTCGTTTATGACTTGGTCAAATGAAATAGGTTGAGGGTTTTTGGTTTTCTTGTTTGTTATGATTATCCAGATTTCATGATATCTATTTTTGTTTTCCTCAAGAAAATCTCTAAGTGCTGTCAAACTTTTTGGTTCAAAACTCACGGATTCAGCCAAGATTTAACACTTCCCTTTTTTACGGGCTGTTTGTCTCCCATGTAACCTAACACTTAACCTCATTGCTGAGCGTTGCTTTTAGCTTGGCTAAGTTCTCTCGGCATGGGATTTTTTAGCGCCCGCGTCTCACCTGTTCCATAATTGGGTAGAACCCAAATCGTCATAGGCGCAAGATTTGTGTTTCTTACGTTCCCTCTGTTGAGTCCGTCGTTATGGGTGCTCAATATCGGCGAGACAATAAGAGAAAGGTGAATGGGTGAATTTATTTACTTTCTTTCTAGCAAGGTTAAGTTGACGAAACAGAATTGGGGTTGGGCATCGGAGGCTGTTTTAGTTCTTTTTTTCTGCGTTTGGCAACAGTTGAGATAGCGGCAACTATCGCTACAACTATAACCACGATAATAATGGCTAGAATCATGGGTTCGTTTGTAACGCCGTTTAAGAGCGAATCATTTGTCGTTTGGGTCCACCACTGGTTTAGCGAAGATGGATTAAAGGTGGAGACATCATTTTGCAGGTCTTGTTTGGTAAAACCACCCTGCTGTCCTGTTGGAAGCGAAAGCACCTGATTTGTCTGAACAGTTACAGTGTTATTTGTGATTGGATCGATGAATACGACCGGCCCATCAATGACCTGAACCACCGTCTCAGAACTCGAAACGTTCACCGTGTACTCCGTATTTTCTCCAGCAAGAGCTCCCTGGGGCACAACTATAAGGTGCGATATTGTTTCTTTTACATATGCGATGCCGTTAGGTATCAGGAAAGCGCCTCCCTCTACAACAAGGGCAACTGCTGCCGCTGGCAAAATTGCTTCACTAAAAACCGCAACAGCAATCGTCGCATCAATAGGCATTGAAATTAGCATATCTTTGAACTCGCTGTAACCGTTTGGGAAAATAATGCCTGTTGAAACCGGAGGATAAACTAAATAGCTGATTTGGCTGTCGGGGGCAGGTTCGGAAGTAAGAGATACCCATCCCGCAACACTATTTCCTCCTAAATACACGGTTCCTCCTTGATTAGGAGGGTTGAAACCGATAATTCCATTATCGCCAGTCAGAATTTCAGTTCCAGTAGGTATTTGACCTGAAGATAAGAGTGCATTTCCATTTGCTGTTTTAGAGTATGCTGACCCTTTAATTGATCCAATATTTCCGTAAAAGCGGCTTGCTAATGGTTGACCCGTCGTCGTCGGAGAAGATGCTGGATTTTGAGTTGGTGCAGAAGTTGTTGAGCTAGTTCGGGTAACGACTATGCCGTTTTGATCTGTTGTTTCAGAGGTTCCAGTCAGGGTTGCGGTTATGATGTCGCTGGTGAATGTTCCTGCTAAGTGTTCTTGTGTTAATTGGCTTCCTTGCTCATCAGCGCTAAAACTTGAGCTTGAAACAGTTCCGGCAAACTCAATGGAGCCACCGCCCACTGGGGGAACGCCAGATATACCATATGTTTGCCAGTACGCATTGTCAGTAACCCATTTTGACGGATTAAGATACAGTATAATGGTGATTTGACTGCCTTGTTGAGTTATATCCATTGCAAATGTAGCGGTTATATCATTCATTCGAGTGCTTGAGTCTGATGGGTCCATGTCATAATAAGTTCCGGAGACTGTGCTTCGCCATGTTCCACTTAAATCTCTGGCCGGTGTTAGCTGAGCAAACAGGGGGGTTCCAAAAATTGAAAGCATTAATACAATACATATTACTAAAGTCGCTATTTTTGTCGATTCAGCAAATGAATTAGAGATTCTAGTTTTTTGCATATATTCTCTGCCTAGCCCTAATAATGTTCTTCAGATGTTGGCTGTAATGAATAAATAACTTATGAATTATGAAGCAGTTTTGTCCAAACTTAGGAATAACTAAGGTAGATCGAATTAGCTTCCTTTTTGTAAAAGAAGTAATCATTCTGTTTTACTATTTCTAAAACATTTACCCACGGGTAAAGATTTAAGTGGGACAATTATGATTTATGTGCAAGGTAATTTAAATGCCAACTCACGGTAGTTTATCTAAAGCTGGAAAAGTAAGGTCTCAAACGCCTAAAATCCAAGGGACGCCAAAAACATCGCCAAGCCCAAAAAGCAGAAACCGACGCAATTATGAGAAACGCACGATTCTGCAAAGGAAAGCCGGGCAAAACTGGATGTAAGCGAAGAAGCAAAACTTGTTTTTTTGAGCCCTAAATTCTTTTCGACGTTCGTGTTGTTTATTTATCACTTAACTAGATCTTATTTTGGTATCTTCGACCTTGACAGATGAAAAAGCGCTAAGAGAAATTATCACCACGCTCATGGAAATGCCTAATCCCACACGTGAAGATGCTAATAGATTAAAAATAAGAACCACAGGAAAGTATCAGCTGGATTCGATCCCGTCAAACGCTGATTTAATATGTCTTTTAACGCCAAAAGAAACTAAGCGGCTTTTACCTATTTTGCGAAGGAAAACCACCCGCACAATTTCAGGCGTAACAGTCATTGCAACTATGACTAAGCCTTACGCTTGCCCCCAACCTGACCCTTGTGCTTACTGCCCAGGAGGACCTACACAAGGATCACCCCAAAGCTATACTGGATACGAGCCAGCGGCGATGCGTGGAGCACAAAACAACTTTGACCCATACCAACAAGTCATGAGCCGAATCGAGCAATTGACCGCCATCGGGCATAAAGTTGACAAGGTGGAGCTAATCATCATGGGCGGAACCTTCCCCGCCACACCACTAGAATATCAAACATGGTTCATCCAGCGCTGTTTAGATGCTATAACGGGTAAAAAATCAAAAAACCTTCAAGAGGCAAAAGCAAATGCTGAAAAAAGCAAAATCCGAAATGTGGGAATCACAGTAGAGACGAGACCAGACTGGGCAAAACAGACGCATATTGATGCGATGCTTGATATGGGAGTTACCCGAATTGAACTTGGCGTCCAAAACCCAGACGATGAAATTTACCATTTAGTAGGCAGGACACACACCGTAGCCGATGTGATAGATGCAACGCGTATTGCCAAAGATGCGGGGCTAAAAATTGTTTATCACTTAATGCCTGG
>DATIXS010000242.1:0-3773 GCA_035518335.1 Candidatus Acidiferrum sp. | reverse complement strand
GAAGTCAAGGCTTTTTTCTAAGCAACAGCGGTTAAGAATTATTGGAAATCCACCCAGTGCCTTTTTGAATTCTTCGAAATTTTTATGTGGAACACTTGCAACGGTAATGTGTATTAGTTTCAACTCTTCCATAACTGCTAGGTCTGCTCCCATTTTCTCAAGCGTTGACAGCATGTATTGGAGGCGATTGAGTTGTGCAGTTTTTTCTTGCAGAATAGACAATGAAGCATTGAGTTCGTCAACGTCTTTTTTTAAGGTTGAGATTTGTTCACTGGTGGATTCTAAAAGGGCTTGCCAGTTATCTGCTGTTACTTGTGTTTTGGTTATTTGTTGAATTCTGAAAATATCTATGAGGCTAGTTTTTTCTTTGCAGAGTTGCTTTATTAGTTCATTTACGCTCATTAGTGAATCTTCAGCTTTCTGAATGATTTTGCTATAATCAGTGAGGATTATTTGTCCTTCAGGTGCTTCTTCTACGTGAAATTCTCCGAAGTTATTTAGCGCCTTCAGTAGCGACTCAACGTCTTTTCTTACACAAATTATCGAAGTAAAAGTCATTCGTTCCGGTCGGAACATATTCTCCTAACAAATGTTGGTTAAACTAAGAATTAAAAGGTTTAGTCCTGCCTCTAAACTTTGATAAACGCTAGTCGTTAAGAGTTCGCCTTATGATGCTCAATCAAAAGATTCATGGCAACTCAAATGTTAAATTCTCTACAAAATTTTTTCGCTAGATTTTGTTGATTGTAAGTTTTTGCGTAGACTAAATAAGCAACCGTTAAATCACTTATTAAGTAAGCCCACCTTAAATTACAAATAAAGATTAGGTTGTTTCAGATTTTATGGCTGAACGCCCAGATGAAAAAAAGCAAGGAACCAATTCCTTAGCGCTTATAGTGGTTCTTATCATTGTCGTCGCTGCCTTTGTCACCGGCATTTTAACATTAATCGATCCTAACATTGTTTTTGCACTCTTGCCCGGCGGTTCGCCGTACATAGTTGGCGGCTCTGCTTACCAAGTAATTTACGTAGTTTTAACTTCTATAACAGATGTTTTGTATCTTTTTGGTGGCGGAGTGATTGGTTTTGGAGCAACTTTAGTAATTATCAAATTTGTTCAGCGAAAACTCAAAGATCCTTACCAACCCACATCTTCGACACGTTCTTTGTCAGGATACTTAACTCTGAGCCTGAACTTTTTCATTGGAGCTGAAATAGTTAGAACTGTAGTTGTTGGAGCTTCAGAGATTGAACTTCTTCTTCTTGTTATCGCCAGCAGGGGGCTGTTCAGCCTGATTCTTTACTTGGAAAGAAGATGGCATGGAACGGCTGAAACAGAGTAGACGCTTTTCTATTTCTTAAAATCAGAAGGGAATATGTAAATTGATGAAATAGGAAACACGTTTTCAGTGACCAGTACATAACGATCACCTTCAATTTAAAAAGACATTAGCTATTTATTCAAGTCCTCTTTTATTTTCTAGCAGAGACTGAGTTCTATGGTAGATACAATTAGAGTTGGAGATAAGGCACCTGACTTCATTTTGAAGGACGCAGAAAGTAGAACCAGGCAATTAAAGGAGTTTCTGGGACAAAAAGTTGTACTTGTATTCTTTGTTGGAGCCTTCACAACAGAGTGTACCAAAGAAATTTGTGTTTTTCGAGATTCGATGGCTAGGCTAATTGATTTGAAGGCGCAAATTGTCGGAATAGATGTAAATGTCCCTATCTCGAATAAGGTTCTTGCTGTAAAAAACAAGTTGCCCTTCCCTATACTGAGCGATTACAAACGTGAAGTTCTCGAAACATATGGGTTGGAGGTAACTGATTACCCTGGACGTCAAGGTCAATTTGTAGCATGCTGTTGGGGAAGCGGCTGTTATCCGATTGCTAAACGCTCCATATTTATCCTTGACGAAACCGGAATAGTTAGATTGAAATGGGTTTCCAATAATCCATCTGATGAACCAAATTATGACGAAATAAGAAAGGTTTTGGAACAAAAAGCGCCAGATGAACAAGTTGCAAAGATCGCACCGAACGTGGTAACGATTTCCAAGCAAGAAGGAAGCGGAGGAGATGAAGTAGCTATTAAAGTCAGCCAGATTCTTGGTTATTCTTACTTCGATAAGAGTCTGATGTTGAGTGAAGCCAAAAGTTTGGGTATTTCGGAAGAAGATATCGCAGACTTTTCAGAGGATGAATACAAGGTAAAAAGTTTTGTAGATAAGATTTCGCTTCGCAAAAGGCCTGTAGTGATGCCAAGTAATGTTAAGGACAGTGCAGCAGTCACGAAAACACTTGATGAGGAAGAATGTCTCTCTGCGATACAAGCAGTTATCAATAGCTTAGCTAGTAGAGGAAAAACGGTTATTGTAGGAAGAGGCGGACAAGCAATACTTAAGCATAAAGTAGGTGTTCTCCACATCAGAATAATCGCTCCCGAAACTTTGAGGGTTGAACGAATAATGAAGAGTAGAGGATTAAATCGAGAGACTGCTCTAAAGCTAATTAAAGACAATGATCAAGCCGCAGCTGAATACCTGCGGAGATTTTACAACATCAATTGGGAAGATCCTGAGCTTTACGACTTGGTTTTGAACACAGGAAAGATTGATTTCGACAGAGCGGCACGAGTGATTAGTTCAGCAACGTCTCAACCGTAATGAATTTCAATAAATTGAGAAACACCAATCATTCGGCAGAATGATTGGAAGATATAATTTTTTTGTTTTTTAAATTTATAATACTATTGTGTGAGAGAAAAGAAATCGCGTGCGAGCATCGACATTTATTAGGCACAGAATTTAAAGTTCATTAGATGAACTAAATGCTTGGTTTTGTAATAGGCGACAGTGACATGATTACTGGCTTTCGGCTTGTTGGCGTTGAGGGTGTTGAAGTAACTTCAGTCGAGGAGGCTTCTCAATCTCTAAACAAAGCGGTTGGACGTAGCGATTTGGCACTCGTAATAATTAGCGAAGAATTCTCTACTCAAAAGCAAATTCATGAAATCATCGAGCAACTGCGTCGAGAACGCAGAAACCTCCTAATTGTGGAAATACCTGGAAGCAAGGGAAAACCAAGCGAAACAAAAATGTCTGACCTGATCAGCAAAACCTTGGGTGTGAGAATTTAAAGGTGGCTTAAACGTGAGCATCAAAGATGGCCTGATAGCAATTACGAACGAAGTTTTAGAGGACGTGCAAAAAGAAGCGGAAGCAATAATTTTAGCCGCTGAAAACGAGGCAAAAACAATCTTGAAGTCAGCAAAAGAGCAAGCTGATCAAAACTATCAAACAATAATCGCCCAAGCGAAAATAAACTCTGAAGACGAAAGTCGAAAAATCGCATCCATAACTGAAGTGGAAATTAGGAATCGTCTGCTTCGAACAAAAGAAGACCTTGTTGATGCTGCCTTCGAAAAAACCCTTGCTAAACTCGAAAAGTTCACAGAATCAAAAGAATACATGAATTATCTGCCTAAGCTAATAGAACAAGTGGCTAAGCAAATTGACCGAAAAAACCTTGTTGTGCAAGTAAATGCTAAAGACAAAACATGGTTAACGCAAGCCAAACTAAACAGTTTATGTAAGAAGCTGAATTGTGAATTAACTCTATCTGACAAAGAGGGACAATTTATTGGCGGCTGCAAAATCGAAACTAAAGACGGCAAAATAACATATGATAACACCATCGATAACCGTTTGCAAGAAGTCAAATCTGCCATGCGCGTTGAAGCAGCGAAAATACTATTTGAAAAGGAGGCTTAG
>DATIXS010000241.1:0-2251 GCA_035518335.1 Candidatus Acidiferrum sp. | reverse complement strand
CTATTCAAGCAGGTTTCCCCTTTCCTAGCAACAGTAAAAAGTTATATTTAAGGAAAACTTATAAAAGAGAATTATATCGATTTCCGATACAACATTATTGAGTCATGTTAAGAAATAGTGAAACAAATCGATCATTATATTGTGAAATTCCTTCTGTGGCGTTAAAAAGCCAAAGTTCCACGACAAGGCTGTAATAGAACCCTGTTTTATTTGAATCCCAAGTTGATGTTGCATTCATTTGATAGTCGATTCCATTAATATTTACACTAGAGATGTCTGCTGAGTTGCTATCGAAACTTAATGTGTTCACTTTGAAAACTAAAGGTGCCTCCCATGTTGCGCCGTCGTCTAGGAACAATTTATATTCACATAAAGGTGGAATTGAACTTGGCTGGCCAGAATTCGGAGCTGAAAAAGATTCGCTTTCATTAAGTAATTTCAAGTTGCAAGAGTAATATCCTGCCGATCCAAGATTATTATTTACTCCCAAATAGATTATGTATGAAACGCCTTGCTTAACATTGAATGGAACGTTTCCAAGTGTGTGATCGGAGCCAAGAATGTAGATCCCCGAGAATTGTTGACCTGATGGTACTTTTATTAGCAAGGCTATTGTTGGTGATGCTAACAATATGACACCAATCAAACCAATGGTTACAAAAATGGTTTTGTAGCTTCTAAGAAGCATTTTCAGCACCTTCAGGTCTTAGAGCAAGTTTTTTGTTCAAGTAAGAACGTTTGAAGCGGCGCCAAACGAGAACTAAGAGGAACACAAAAATTGAAGCGGCAATAACCGACAGAAGAGTTGTTAACAAAAAATTATTTTTTGACTGATTAATGGTATTGTTTTTCAGGTTAATTGCGTCATTATTTACTTGATCAGCTATTGAGCGGGCGTTTTCAGCGTTAATAGTAACGTTCGCCATGTTTCCACCATTGTAAGAGTTTATGGCTTGCGTCAGAAGAACTGCACCATTATTCAGTCTTGCAAGTAATTGGGTAACATTTGCACCTACTTGTTGTGCAGCTTGAACATTTGTAAATGCCGTTTCCATTGAAGAATTGGCTAAGTCAATGCTTTCAGTTTCGCCAGTTGCTTTTACGAATGATAAACATAGGCAAGGCAAAATCAAAATAGCTATTGTTATAGATACAAAAATTATTTTGTTTTTTTTCAACAAGTTTCCTCTTTTGACAAAGATTGTGTTTCAGCTAAGAACTAAAACGGTCTATGTAATCTGTTAACCAAATTAAGAATTACTTTTGCTTAGGGATTTTTAATGTGTGATTTTTGCTGTTTTTCTGGTTAAACAATAATTATGGCATCATAGCTAGGAGTTTACATGCCCAACATAATAGTAGCTATTTTTATGGCCATGGAAACTAAGAATAACGTCCCTGCTGCCGTAGCTGCGTTCTGGAGTTTTTTCTTATCTATTGTTGCATAACCTGATCCATATGATGGGGATAATTCAGCAGTTATGAGTAACATTATTGCAGCTATTGCAAGAAATATGACTACTTCATTAAAGTCTAAGGGTGGAAATATAAGCTGCATGGAGGTTTAGTCCTTGATGCTTTCCAGTATTCCATATTGTATTTTTGTTGTTCTTGATAATGGGTCATATGTTTCGCTTTGAATAATTATGGGTTTGCCAACTACTTTAGTCGCGGCACATGCAATGGCACTGGTTAGTAAACAGCCAATCTGCTTGTTTGTTTTCGGTTGATTATTTGTTTCTTGACAACTTTGGTCTAGTATACTCTTTGTTATTGTAACAGTAATATTTTCTTTAATCTCTATTTCTATATTCTCCACAAGTTTGAACTCTTTGGTAAGCAGGATTGGCAGTTTATGTGTAAATTGTTGTTGGCTTACTTTTGAAAAAGATTTTCCAAAACGCTGCTCTAAAACTTTGAATAACGCCTGCCCGGGTGGTGTGAGGTACAAACCGCCGTTTACATCGGTTTTTGGGCGATAATTGTTTTGTTGCATCGAATTTGGGATCTCTGGGATAAAAACGAGGACGGATTCTGTGTTTTGGGAAATCTGAAATGCGTTGAAGAGCCCATTATGGTTTTCAGTAGACAAGTAAATGCCTTGTTGGTTTATGTTATATTCCGTTAAGATCCTTTCTATATTGGCAATGCTTGGGGCTACCATCGAATTAAGTAGATCTATAAAAGAGTTGTTTGTGGGTGTGACATAAAGCAGTATTACGCCCCAGAAAAGTATTGAAAACCCAATCAT
>DATIXS010000240.1:0-5325 GCA_035518335.1 Candidatus Acidiferrum sp. | reverse complement strand
TTGCTGCCATGGGGTGCTCAGAAGTGGCAATTAAGTATAGATCTTCGTTTTCAACTTTATAGAGCACATCAACAAAATCGCCCAGAGCCGTTACTCCCTCATATGCTTTCTTTGTCATTAAAAGAGGCGGAATAATCGGTGTGTAACCTTTTTTCGTTAAAAGCTCAATAGCTAAGCTCATTAGAGCCATGTCTAATTGTGCAACTTGGTTTTTGAGGAAGAAAAATCTAGCACCAGAGATTTTGCCAGCTCTTTCCATGTCAATTTGGTCTAATTCCAAAGCTAAGTCAATATGATTTTTTATTGGAAAGTTGAATGTCGGGACTGTTCCCCAAGTTTTAACTTGAACATTACCGCTTGAGTCTTTCCCAAGCGGAACAGTATCATCAAGCAAGTTTGGAAGCTGCATAAGATAATCATGTTCTTTCTGCTCTTGAGCAGCAACCACTTTTTCAAGGCTTGTTATTTTTTCGTCAATATCTTGAGCGCTATGGACTTGGTCATCGGCTTCTTTGCCTGATTTTTTTAATTTAGCTATTTCTATTGTTACTAGCTTTCGTTGGTGGCGTAATTCATTTAGGTTGGTTAAGTTAATTCTCCATTCTTTGTCAACAGCAACTAAATCCTCTAGCGTTTTGAGGCATTCAGGGTTACCCCGATTAGCCAGGTTGCTTTTTACAAATTCCAGATTTTCACGAATAAGCTTGATATCTAACATTGCTCTCACACGGAGTAATTCTCTAACTAACAAAATCAGCTATTTAACTTTACGATATCGAATCGTCTTGATTGAGAGGTTAGTAAAAGGGATTTGCCCGAATGAAGGTTATAGACTCATGTTGTAAGGTTAGACTAAATATGAAATATCTCAAAAGGAAAACTAAAAAATAAGAAAAGTTTTGGAATTTAATTTCTGTTTGTTTGATGTGTCCAGTCTTATTTTTTGCTTAGGGTTATCTCCATCGTGGAAACCATTCTGGATTTGCTTTCTCCCTCACGAGGTGGCATTTCAGCTGTCCCTATAGCAATCTTGCTTACTTTGAGGTCTTTAACGAATCTGTTTCTTGCGATCTCGGCTGCGTCAACTGCAGTAGTTATGGCTTGACCTCGGGCTTTCAAAGTAATTTCCTTAAGGTTGCTCGCTGAGAGACTTGTGATGATTGCCAGAACATAGCTCATTGGAGGTTTGTTTCCCACGAAGATAACATCTGCATTTTCAGTCATTTTGTTTTTGCTCCTTTTTTGTTTTGTGTACGTTGCGGTTAATGCATTTGGCTTGCAACGGAAACGTTAATTCAAAATAATATTGTTCTTCCTAATAAGTTCATTGAAAAAAGCAATTCTTAGACAGAATTGTTAAGCACATAAGTTATAAGCTATATATTCGCTGGAAAGACTTTTCTACAGCCAATTCATAATGAGCTTTTAACATCCAAGTTGGTTGAATGTTAACTTGCTTACTAAACTGAAGAAACAAATTCAGCAAATGCTAACTTCGCAAGCAATTGCTGCTCACAAAATAGGTTTGACTCCAAACAAAGTAAGCGCAATAGGATTTATTCTCGCCCTTTCTTCAGCTGGTGCATATGCTTTGGCTCAAAATCAATCCTTGTTTCTTCTGCTAGCAACTGTTCTTCTTTTGGCTTCAGGATTTTGCGATACTCTTGATGGTATCATTGCAAGAACTTTCCAACAAACAACAGTTTTCGGCGGCTTTTTTGATTCACTTCTTGACAGATATGCGGATGCAGCTGTATACGCCGCTATAATTATTGCTGGATTGTGCAATACAGTTTGGGGGGCCACTTGGGGGCCAATTTGGGGCTTGGCTGCTTTATCCGGCTCGTTGCTAGTTAGTTATAGTCGTGCAAGGGCGGAAGCAGCAGGTATAAAAATGGAGTCAGTGGGTTTGGCTGAAAGAGCAGAACGCATGCTTATTTTGGCTGCTGTCAGCATAATTGCATTTTTCTGGCTACCAGCCTTAGGTTATGGAATATTCTTGTTGGCGGTACTTTCAAACTTTACAGTTATACAAAGAGCATTTCATGTGTACAAAGAATTAAAGAAAAAAGCTGTAGCGAGTTAGTATCTTCTTTTTGCCCGTGAGTGACGTTCGGCTTCGGCTCTAACGTTGACAATTCCACGGTGAACAGCACAAGATATGCAGTAGTATTTCGTGTCCACCCAAGAAGCTAGAAACGTGCCTTTTTGCCTAAGCTCCTTAGCTAATTGAGGCTCAACAAACGAAACACGACGGGTATTTCTCTTTGCCTTATCGCGTGGTACCATTGCCCCACAATTAGCGCATTGAACAAGGCTACTGCTTCCTTTGCTTCCTTTGGCTCTTCCTCGGCTTTTTCGCTTAGATGGCAATTATTTTAACCTCTTATTCTCCTATTTTTCCACTTATGGATTAAACTATCTTATATATATGCTCTTAAGTTTAATAAAGAAGCGATATTAGCTTTAGTACTTATTTTCGGGATAATTTTTCCTGCTGATGAAGTCATTAAAGTTGTTACTCCTGGACCATGCCCTGCCGTGACACAGTTTGAATGAATTACTACGCCTACTGAAACAGCTCCCTGGCGGTAAATTCTCCCAAATGAATGATCGGCATCTATAATAGCTACTATATCACCAAGCCTCAAACTTTCAAGCTCATACTGCTTAACAATTTGTTCATCAAATAATTGGATATCATAATCTCCTGAATTAACTTGGTTAGCTCCTAAACCTGAACCCATTATGGCCGCTGGAATAATGTGAGTAACTTGTACCTCAAGTTTATCGTCATTCGGATGTGGGCTCCATGCCGCAAGCAATTCCGGATCCATATTTAAAACCTTGATTTCTGGAAAATCGATGAGTTTTAAGCCTAAGCCAAAAGATTTTACTATGATTCTGTCTCCAGGCACGAGCTTATCCAAAATTTCTAGGGGAAAATCAACTAGTACATGCTCGATTCCACCATGCTTACCTGTGACTGTTCCTTCAGCACCCTTCGCGTCACCATTAACCACCATTGCTTTGTTCCCAATGCACGACAGGACATTAAAGGCGGTATTAGCAGCTTGTCCTGAGCGAGCGTCGTTTTCTTTGTTTTCCACACTAACGCCTGGCTCTACATGATCTGCTTCCCAACCGCAGGCTAAGTCACCAATTCTCAGATTATACGTTATGCCACCTACTCCAGGCAACACCATCGGATTCCCTGTTGCTGAAACATTATATACTGATCTTATCGTGGGGCTGGCTATTTCACCCATTACTGACATTTTTATGAGTTTCTCGGAGTTTGTTCGAAGCATTATTGTTTCCTCGCTATGCATTGTGTCCTATCGGTTATGAGTCTAATAAAACTTCACAGGTGAAATTCTCTGTTAAGTAAGTCTTAAATTATGCATCTCTTTATTGTTGAAGTGAAGCTGAGCTTAACATAATTGTGTGGGAAGTGAAATCGTGTCTGAACTTGGATTAAGAACAAAAATGTTGGTAAGAGACGTTATGAGCAGTCCAGTAATAACTATGGACGAGAATGAATGTTCAAACAAAGCCGCAATTGCAATGGACCATGAAGACTTAGGCGCCGTAATAGTTACAAATCAAGCAGGAAAATCAATCGGCATTATTACTGAACGAGACTTAGTGTTAAGGGTCTTGGCTAAAAACCTCAAACCAGACACAATTAAAGCTAAAGAAATTATGACAACTCCATTAGTGACAATTGAACCAGAAGCAACAATTACTGAAGCGGCCAGAAGAATGAATCGGCTGGATATTAGACGTCTAGGTGTAATTTACAAAGGCAACCTTGTTGGAATAATCTCAAGCAAGGACATTCTAGGCGTAATGCCTGAATTAATAGAGACGATTCTCGAAAGATCAAGAATCGAAGGCGAATCTAGACTTGAAGAAACTGAAGAGGTTCCCCTTTCTGGATATTGCGATCGTTGCAATATATACTCAGAAAGTCTCAAGGAACGAAACGGGCAAAACATTTGTGATGAATGTAGGATAGAACTTGAACAAGAAAAATAGATATTATTTTTTCTTATGTGAGAGATTGTTTGCAGGTTAAATAAACTTTAATTAGCAAATTACCCGCTATTCAATGTGAACGTGAAATGTTGTGATTGTTGATTCTGTCCTTACAAACGCGAAAGCTTACCTTAACGGACAAATCGTTGATTGCAGTTTAGCCCTTGAAGAAGGTAAAATCTTCAAAATTGGCAAAGAAACTCAAATGCCAAATGCAGACCAAAGAACTAACCTAAAAAACCTACTAGTTTTACCGGGTTTGATAGATGAGCATGTCCATTTGAGGGATGAAGGAAGAGCGTATAAAGAAGATTTCCAAACGGGAACTGCTGCCGCTGCCGCTGGAGGGTTCACGACTGTTTTTGACATGCCAAATAACGAACCAGTTACAATGAGTCCCCAGACTCTAAGAGATCGCATGGATATTGCTTCAAGAAGAATTCTTGTTCATGTAGGATTTTACTCTGAATTTCCAAAAAAACTCTCAGAAGTTGAAGGCATAGTTGAGCAAGGGTTAGTGGCCTTTAAGCTTTTTATGGGTTCCCAAATCGGCGGATTAAATATTGATGACGATCAAGCCTTAGAGACTGCTTTTAAAGAAATCGTTGAGTTCAATGCGCAGGTGGCGGTTCATGCTGAAGATAAAGCGTTACTTACAACAACGGAAGAAAAATTCAAACAAGCGAAAAAGAACAGTAATGCTGCTTTTCAAGATGCGCATTCAGAAACTGTTGAGCTAAAAGCGATTGAACGATTGTTAAAAATTAGCGCTCACATCAGAGTGAGACTTCATTTTTGTCATATTTCAACTGAAAAGGGCTTAAACGCCATCTGGGAAGCAAAAAAATCGGGAAGAAATGTGACTTGTGAGATTACTCCTAATCACCTTTTGTTATGTGATGCTGATTTGGTACATTACGGTCAAATGTTGATAATGGCACCGCCTCTGCGTAGCAAAAGGAACGTTGATGCATTATGGAAGGGTTTGGAAACAGGTATGGTTGATACTTTAGGCTCGGATCATGCGCCTCATACTTTAAGTGAGAAGTCGGCAAGTAGTGTGTGGGATGTTAAAGTCGGAGTGCCAGGTTTAGAAACAACTTTACCTCTGATTTTGACGCTGGTTAAGAAGAATCGTTTATCTTTAGGTAAAGTGGTTCAACTTCTTGCGGAGAAACCTGCGGAAATTTTTGGTTTGAAGGATAGGGGATATTTAGAGCAAGGACTAAATGCGGATATAACAGTTGTTGACTTTAGCCGAAAATTCAAAATTGATGCGTCAAA
>DATIXS010000239.1:0-6172 GCA_035518335.1 Candidatus Acidiferrum sp. | reverse complement strand
AAAAGTCAAACTACAAATTAATGATGGATATGAAAAAATGGTTGAAATTTTGAAGGACTCGGTTTTAACCTTTGCCTTTCTCTTCTTTACCGAAGTATTTGGTCCACTTCAGCTTACGTGCGTCTCGCTTGAACAGTAGGGAACTTTTCTTGCATTTGCCCGAATCAAACCAGAGAATTGAGCCATCGTTTTTCACGTACATCATGCCTGTGCCAGCTGGAAAATCAGCGCCACAGAATGAGCATTTACGGTTTTTTGGCATGACAATATCCTCCTAACTTATCTGGTTATTTTCTTTGCTTCTCTTTCAGTTTCCCGCAGCATCAGAATGTCTTGAACCCGTACTGGTCCTTTGACGTTGCGTGTGATGATTCTGCCTTTGTCTTTGCCTTCCATGATTCGTACTCGAACTTGAGTAATTTCGCCTGTAACGCCTGTGCGACCGATGATTTGAATAACTTCTGATGGAATAAGTTCTTCAGCTGCTTCTTTGCTCATTACTTAGAGCCTCGTTTAACCTGGTCGATGCGAGTAACGATTTCTCTGATTAAGCCTGTAGCTTCGCCTTCACGTAGAATGCATGCTGCAGCGCATGGAACATCAATTCCGATGGCTTTGCCGAGTTGTTCTTTGCTTGGAACAAAAACGTAAGGAATTTTTCTTTCTTCGCAAAGTAGTGGCAGATGAGCCACAACTTCTGGTGGATCAACATCCTCCGCTATTACTATGAGTTTTGCTTGCGACCGCTCAACAGCTTTTGTAGCTTCGTTTGTTCCTTTCCTAACTACTCCTGATTTAGAAGCAATGGTTAGGGCTTCATAGGCTGCATCTACGATTTCTTTCGGTACTTCATATTTTACATAGAATGGTTTAGACATTTTAGCCTCACCCTTTTAAGGCACAGTCTTATCCACACTTCTTATTTAAGAATCTTTCTGCTAAAAAATGTTAGTCTAAACTTTCGGCTTTTAAAGCTCTTAGAAAGCTTTAAATAAGCTACTACGGCTTCGTACATGTTTTTCGAGAGAGGAATGGGCGTTTGCAGAAATTGGGCAAGGTGCGGGCGTTAACTCCATCCAAAAACATGATTGTTAAAAGTGAACAAGCGCCTAGAATTGGCTCAGAAGTTATTGATGAGAATTTAAATATTGTCGGTAAGGTTTTTGACATTATAGGTCCAGTGTCAGCTCCTTATGCAGTTGTTAAACCAACAATTAGGGAACCCGCTAAACTATTGAATAAACCAGTCTACTTGCTCCTCTCGAAAACGAACCGGAGCAAAAAATAAATGAGCAGAGACAGCAAGCTTGAAACAGACCAATCTGTAAAAACAGAACCAACCAAAATACAATCTTGCCCTGAATGCGGCAGCACCCGACTTATGCGCGATTACGAATGCGCCGAAATAGTATGCATGGACTGCGGGTTCGTGGTCGCAGCCAAAATAGCTGATAGGGGACCTGAATGGAGAGCTTTTGATGATGAACAAAGATCAAAGCGAACCAGAGTTGGTGCGCCCTTAACATATACTATTCACGATAAAGGTTTATCAACAACCATTGATTGGCATGACCGCGACATCTATGGCAAAAGCCTCTCGCCAGGACAAAAAGCACAAGTTTATCGCCTCAGAAAATGGCAAAGACGCATCAGAGTTTCAGATGCAACAGAGCGGAATCTGGCATTTGCTCTCTCTGAAATTACAAAGATTTCGAACAATTTGAACCTTCCAAAGAATATTCTTGAAACAGCCTCAGTAATTTATCGAAAAGCCGTAAAAGAACGCTTGATCAGAGGCAGGTCAATTCAGGGGGTAACTTCAGCAGCGATTTATTTAGCATGCAGACAATGTGGCTTACCTCGAACACTTGATGAGATTGCTCAATCTTCAACAGTGAACAAAAAAGAAGTTGGCAGAAGCTACCGTTTTCTCATCAGAGAATTAAACTATTCTATCCCACCGCTTAGACCAAGTCAGTATATTACAAAGTTTTCTAACCAGCTAACGATGCAGGGGAAAGTTGAAGAAATCGCTCATAAAATCTTAGCAGCAGCAAAAGAACTTAAGCTTACATCAGGTAGGGGACCAACTGGCATTGCAGCAGCAGCAAGTTACGTTGCATCTGTTTTAACAGGTGAGAGGAAAACCCAAAGAGAAATCGCCGAGATTGCACAAGTTACTGAGGTAACTATCCGAAATAGATACAAGGAACTTGTTGAACGATTAATGTTCCAAATAAGCATCTAATTTCATTTCTCTACTCTACTAAACAGGTCAATAGCAAATGGTTGATTCAAACCGGGCAAAAGCAGAATCACCAAAATTGGAAGAGTCAATTGTTAAGCTTAAGGAAATTCTGCTAGGACTTCAACGGAATTTGTCGATTTTGCATCAAACAATAGAAAACATTGAATCTAGACCTGAATTATTAGACAATCTTGAACTCTTCGAGAAAGATGCGGAATCACGAGCAAGCAATCTAGAAGCAGAAGTAAAGCAGCTTCGTGAACAACTTGAAATTGTCAAAGAGATTTTAGGATTAAATACAAAAAAAACTCCTGTTGAATATTAGAAAGACACAGGTATTTTTTTAAGCACCTTATTATCTTATGCTATTCTATGCCCTATAGATTCATTTTTGATCTTTCCAAGGTTCCACGTTTCTTCTTCACAGAAATTGCGACTGTTAGTTACCAGAAGGGTATGCATAAAAGTCTGCTAGATAAGCTTCAAAGCCTCATCATTAAGTTTAGAATTGAAGAGGCTACTGGACTAAACATTAATGACGCAATAGTTCTGCTTCAGGATTTTATTGATGTACAAGCGGTTAATATGATTGAGAGGGGTAAATTCTTACAGACCAAGAAAAGAGCTCTTTTCCTGCCCCACTGTTCACGAAAATATTTAGACAACCGATGTAAAGCTTCTTTTAATTCAGAGATAGCTTCATATTCATGTGCGCACTGTTCAGTAGACTGCTTAGTGAACCAGTCTAGCCAGCTAGCTGCAACAAAAGGTTATGACGTTTACATAGTACCAGGCGGCTCTTGTATTCCTAAAATTTTGAAAAACACCAGGTATGAAGGTGTAGTAGGTGTCGCTTGTGGAGAAGAAATCAAGCTATTTGGGCCGTTTTTAAATAGTATCGGTCTTTCAGGTCAAGCGATACCTTTGATTAAGAATGGCTGTGCAAACACTGTTTTCAATATGGAAACACTCGTGAATGCCCTATAAACCTTACATAACTCAATAAAAAGAGAATCTTAAGCAGAACTTTAATGACTTAGCAGTTGGCTCGAAGGGGGTCGATACCCCTCCCCAACAATTGTATGGTGGTCAAAGAAAAATCATCAAGCCTCCCGCTATGAATCAGCTATGAAAACAGGGATTGGGTGGAAATGATAGTAAGTAATATTTTTCTTATTAACTTACAAGGCTAAATTTACTTAACTATTTCTCGTTTCTTCCAGCGCAGGTTCTTGCCCTTACACTTTCTGCATTTTGTTGCGGTTTCAGCATTGCGTGCGCCGCAGTCTCTGCAGATTTTCATGTACAGCCTGTGCTTCTGCGCTATGGCTTTTTTAACTGGATCTAATATTGGCATTTTATTGTTAACCTTCCATTTTGGCTAAGTCTTTGATGATTAAGTATCAAATATACCTTTTGTCTAAACTTTACGTTTTAGAAAAACTAAGCTAAAACGGCTAAGATATAATCTAATTAGCTGGCGTGTACAGCAATTGTGGTTTTCTTCAAACATATATTTCTATGATAGCCAAATCAACATGGATTATTTCGTCTTATGTTGAATAGACTGAGAAATGTTTTTAGATTTCCTCAATTGTGACATAGGAACGTGTATCTTCAATTCCATCTATGTTGTAGAGTTTTTTTAGAACTTCATCAAGATTGTCACGTTCAACAATAATTAAAGCGTCTACTTCGCCAGCGATACGAAAAGCTCTCGAAACAGCAAGCTCACGAATTTGCTCATAAACATGTATTCTTTTGATTGGCGCAACCTTGAGAAGGATAAATGCGGGGGTAGTTGATACTCCAAGAGCGCTTAAACCTTTATCTGTGACATCAATAAAACCTCTGCCAGTTCGGATGTATCCGCGATTTTTGAGTTTTCGTAAATGAACGTTTAATGCTTGCCTACTTACGCCTAATTGGCTTGATAACTCATCTTGTTTAACTCTCAGAGTATAGGTGTTTGTTGATTTTCCCTTCTCATAAAGTGTCTTTAACAGTTGTATTGAACGTTTAGTTAGTGGTTCCAAATTGGTCACTTTTGTTGTGTTTTGTTAACTTAAACCTTTACAATAGTGAGGTTGCTTAATAATTTAATGCCAAGTAGTTTCAAGAATAATAATGTAAAATAAACTTAATAATTCTGTTACTAAAAAACAGTGTCGGCAACTAGTTTTAAGCGAATTGCAAATGTTCAGCCAGAACATAAAGGTTATACCACAATGTATTTATTTTTAAAAAAATCTTTACTGAAGCCACTTAAAAAGTAAACTAGGAGTGAAGCGAAGCGTGACGGAGGGCAATGCAGTCTTAATTGGCAAAAAACCAATAATGAACTATGTCCTCGCATGCATAACTTTCTTTCATGGCGGAGCAAAAGAAGTAAGCATAAAAGCACGAGGCAGATCAATCAGCCGAGCAATAGACGTAGCCGAAGTCGTGAGACACAGATTCCTTCCTGATGCAAAAATCAAGAGTATCAGCATCGGAACAGATCAGTTTCAGCCTCAAGAAGAAGGAGACACAACAACTAACGTAAGCACCATTGAAATCACATTGACAAGGCAAACCACGAAGTAGCTGACCTCCAAACTTTGCAGGAAAAAAGACCAACAAAATGAAAACGGAACTATGTAGTTTCTGCTTAAAGAGTGGCATACTATGCCAAAAATGTTCATCTAAAGTAAAGTCTGGCGAAATCAGTGATTTGGATTTAAAAATAGCTCGTTTACTTCTTTCGCTGGAAGAGAAATATCCTTCCCTGCAAAACGTCTGCTTTTACAAGGCAGTTGATGTAGAAAAAACATTAGCCAT
This sequence comes from Candidatus Acidiferrum sp., assembly GCA_035518335.1. Lineage (GTDB taxonomy): Archaea > Thermoproteota > Bathyarchaeia > Bathyarchaeales > Bathycorpusculaceae > Bathycorpusculum. The sequence goes on along the minus strand of DATIXS010000239.1, from coordinate 1,104 downwards.
TATAGTTGGACATGGGGATGTACCCAAACTTTTAGGTTATAGCGGCAAAATTATTAAAACCATAGGCGACGAAACAGGCAAGAACGTGAAGGTTTTAGAGCATGGTGTTGATGACCGCAAATTTCTAGAAGACCTATTCATACCCTTCAGCATACTAACAATCAACACTATTTGGCTTCCAGACGGAACCACTGAAACCCGAGTTATCCTTAAACGGAAACGCGGTGCACAGTTGCCTTTTGACCTTAAAGCATTGAAGGAAATAGCTAGCAAAGTACGTAAAATGTCCTTACGCGTTGAAATTGCAGATTAAGGCTTGGCGATTAGTATGAACTTGGACTCTATTGGCGAATGGTGTAGAACCCACTATACTAGCAACGTGACGCCTGAAATTGATAGTAAAGAAGTTATTCTTTTTGGGTGGGTTCAAGAAATACGTGATTTAGGCGGAATTCGCTTCATTATACTGCAAGACAGGGAAGGAACAATCCAAATTACTATTCCTAAAAAAAGGATAGCACCTGAGGTTTTAGCAAAATCGGATTTACTTCAGAAAAGATTCAGCTTAGCTATTAAAGGCACAATTAAGAAAACAAACATGACACCAAGAGGAATAGAAGTAATCCCAAGCGCCATTAAAATCTTAAACACAGCCATCGAAGCGCTGCCTATTGACATAACCGGCAAAACCCCTGCTAATATTGAGGCTCGGTTAGATGCAAGAGCCCTAGATTTGACACAGGAAAAAGTGTTAGCAGCCTTCAAAATACAGCATACAGCACTCAATGCTATCAGAAATTACTTGTTTGAGAATGGATTTTTAGAGGTTCACACCCCACGTATCATTGCCTCAGCAACTGAAGGCGGCGCAGAACTATTCTCAGTTACATATTTTGACCAAAAAGCATACCTTGCACAGAGCCCGCAGCTCTATAAAGAAGAATTAACTTTGAGTTTTGAGAAGGTGTTTGAGGTTGGTCCATTTTTTAGGGCTGAGGAATCTCATACTCGTAGGCACCTTAGCGAGTTCACATCAGTTGACATCGAAATGGCGTTTGCGAACGCTCAAGATGTTATGGGCATTTTGGAACAAGTCATACATCA
>DATIXS010000238.1:0-6446 GCA_035518335.1 Candidatus Acidiferrum sp. | reverse complement strand
TCGATGGTGTCTGGGAACAGCACTGTTTGGTCTCTGTGGGTTCCGTTTACGTGTTCGCTCATAGCTTTTCAGTTGTTCTAAAGCTAGCTTTAAGCTTAACGGTAAGTAGCGAGCACAAAAAGAGACTTTTCACACAGTCTGTTTCGGGGGTAAGTCCGGCTTACTTTTCTTGATAGATTACGATACGAGCTCTTCCTGCTCCTCCTATTTTTCGTGTGGAATTTAAACGTGGGTGTAAATCTAACATCCCGCGCCATTTCCAATAGAAAGTACGATAAACTTGAAATTGTGAGGCAAACTTTGTCTGAGTGCCAAATTGTTTGACCAAACTTGAACAGATTTGGGCACAATTTTGAAAAACCCTTTAATAAGTTTACAAGCTTAGAAAGAAAACGGCGTCAATCGTGGAGATACATTGTACATATCAAGTAAAATCACTCAGACCATATTTGTCACTCGAAAAGACAGTTGGAACTCTGGGAAGAGGATTCTAGTGACCCAACCAGAGCAACCTAATCAACCTCAACCGTCTCAGCAGCCAGAGTTATTTCATTCCTCCAGAAAATTCCATAAAGGTCGATTTCTGGGGGCTGTAGTCTTGGCAATTATTGTGTGCGGTCTTCTTGCTGGCACCTTAGGTTATTGGGTGGGCAACATGAACTCTTCAAGCAATCTGGCGAACCTTCAGAAACAGGTCATAGACCTTCAAAACCAAGTTGCTAGTTTAACCGTAAACAACACCGCAAACTCTCAAGTCTCTCCAACAAACGTTTCGCTTTCTCAACTTTACATGGATGTTAAGGATTCGGTAGTAGTTATAATGGATTCCCAGTCAGGCTCCCCAGTTGAGGGTTCTGGATTCATCTATAATCTTTCAGGGCGCATGGTTGTGGTTACAAACTATCATGTAGTAGCTTCGGGAACGAATATAAGCGTGACATTTGGGGATGGAAATGGCTACACGGCAACGGTTTTAGGTTTTGACGCTTACGCTGACTTAGCAGTGCTTTCAGTCGATGCCCCGGCAAGCGAGTTACATCCACTTCAAGTTGTTAGTTCTTCAAGCCTTACTGTAGGAAACTTTGTAGCTGCTCTGGGGACTCCTTTTGGACTGGCAGGCTCGATGACCACAGGTATTGTGAGCGCGCTTGGAAGAACTATAACAGAGACAAGCGCCGGCAACTATCCAATAGCCAACGTTATTCAGATTAGTGCCCCCATTAACCCTGGAAATTCAGGAGGACCTTTGCTCAATGACCAAGACCAAGTTGTGGGCATCAACACAGCAGGCATTCAAAATACTCAACAAGGCGGTGCAGCACAAGGCGTAGGATTTGCCATACCCTCAGACACAATCCTTCGCGAAATATCGTCTTTAGTTAACGATGGCTCTTACACACAACATTCGTACATGGGCATAGGTGTTGTGGACGTGACTTTTGACATTGCTTCCAAAGAAAAACTGAACGTCACCTATGGCGTGCTCCTTCAGCAGATTACAAGCGGAGGGCCAGCAGACAAAGCAGGAATCAAAGCAGGTGCAACACAGGCGCTCATAGATGGAAATACAATATTTGTTGGAGGAGACATAATTACGGCAATCAATGGAACCCGCATCATAAACGAAGATGGCTTATCAACTTACCTCGAAGAAAACACGTTACCAAATCAAACGATAAACCTTACCATTCTAAGAAATGGCCAAATAATTAATGTTCCTCTCGTCCTAGGAGCCCGTCCCGCTCCCAGCTAAACAACACGCACGATAAATCATAAACTATAATTTTTAGTTTTTTTGTATCTATAGCATGACGTATGTTGTGGTAGCTTTAATAAAACTGCAAACCTTCATAATACTGTGCCCTATTTCTCAGTTCAATGTTAGGCTTCTTTTGCAGCTATCCAAACTTGAGTAGTTGAGAGTAATGAATTGTTCATCAGGAAGCGCGAAATACACAAGAAGTCTATTTTTTTGCTAGAACTCATGTTATTCACATCAACATCAAAACAATAAGACTTTAGCATTTATCTCGAATCGAATTTTCGTTTTAACTTGTGTGATAGTACAGTACAAAAGCTAAAAAATTCGTTGACTTTTCAAATAGACTTGTAAAGGATAAATGGTTGATGTCAATGTTGAATTTGGTAATTGACTTCGCCGTTGTTTTTCGTCTTTGGAATGGTTATTACGAATTTGACGCCTTTTCCGGGTTCGCCAATTTCTTCAATTTGCCAACCATAGACTTCAATCATTTTCTTGGATAAGAACAAGCCAAATCCTGTACTCCCTTCGGTGCTAAAGCCTTCCTTGAAAAGCTGTATTTTATTCTCGGCGGATATTCCGACCCCGTCATCTTCATAGAATAATTTCAAATGGTTGTTATTCTCTTCGTAGTGCACTATTATCGTTGTTACGTTCTTTCCATGTTTATTCGTGTTGTCAATGAAATTATAGAACATTTGTTGCAGAAAAGAATCTGCTGCAACATTGAGAAAATGACAATCGTTAACAATGATTGGAAGCGAACCGGAAAAAAGAGCTTTAGCGTAATCTAAAGCGCTTCCTACGTTTACAAAGACTAGTTTTTCAACACCTAAATATTCGTAAACTTTGGCAAAGTCGAAGATTCTTTCAATCTGCTTAATTGATTGGCCTATCTTATCAAGGTCAATAGCTATGTTCGGTTGGCCTACGAGTTTTTTCTTTATTATGTATGAGTAGCCGTTTATTGCGCTCAGTTTGTTGCGGACATCGTGTCTAGTTAACTCACCGACAAACTTGAGTTTTTCATTCATCATTTCTAGATGCTTCTGGTTTTGTTTTAGGTTTTCTTCAATTTTCTTTAAAGCTGATATGTCGACAAAGTTTTCTACAAGCAAAGTTTTTCCTTTGTGGTTTGTTTTTACAACACTTTTGATTACTGGGCGTCGGCCATCCACAGTAATAATCGCTCTTTCAGCTTTGTCTATAGTCTGTCCCAGGTCGGTTATCGGGCACTTACCAATTTCAGCTGGGCAAATGAATTTGTGACAAACCTTACCTACAACTTCTTCTTTGGCTATGCCGATTAAGCCTAATGCTGCTGGGTTCGCATCAATTATTTCGTGAGTTTCGCTATCCACAACAATGACTCCTGAAAGAATTGAATTCAGAAGCGTTTCAAAGTATAGCTTGTTATTCTCTAGTTCTTTTCCGGCTTCTTTGTAGTCAGTTATGTCGCGGATTGCACTTACTCTTGCTGGATAGCCTTTATAGTTAATTAACTTGGCACGCACTTCAACTGGAAAAACCGAATTGTTCTTTCTTTTAGCTAAATGCTCGTAGGGACCCTCAAAGCTATTCTTAATGTTTGCAATTACTAGATCCAAAGATTCTGGAGCAACACAATCAGATACGTTTGTGCCCACAAGTTCATTAGGTTCGGACCCGAGCATCTTAGCAAGTTGACTATTGACGTCTAAGATCTTGCCTTCTCGACTTATCACGATTCCTTCAAATGTGGCAGAAGACAAGCTATGATAACGTTCTTCACTTTCCTTCAAAGCTTCCTCCGCCTTTTTCCGGTCAGTGATGTCAATGACTGATCCTTCCAAAATTCCTTTTTCTGGACAAATGCTAATCGATCCAATGCAAGTTCTAATCTCTCCTTGCTTGTTTAGCAACTTGCATTCGAAACCGCTCAGCCGGCCATTTATTTGAAGCAAGCGGATCATTTCTTGACGCTGAAGAGGGTCTGCCCAATGAACCATTGACGGGCTACTTTGCACTTCGCCCCGGGTGAAGTTAAGAATCTTAAGAAACATTTCGTTGCAATCAAGAATCTCCGACCCGTCTAGTTTGGTCCTAAACATTCCAGCTTCGGCATTATCAAACATGCTCCGATATTTTGCCTCGCTTTCAATTAGTTTCATCTCAGCGTTTTTGCGCTGGGTAATATCTAGGAAAACGCCTTGTACAAGTCGTTGACCGTCATATTCAATAAGGCTGCTACAAACCTCCAGCCATGTCATTGAGCCATCTTTTCTAATTCCTTTAAATTCGTACGCTGATTCTTGTTTTTCCCCTGCTAATCGCTGGCCTAATCTATGTAGGAAAGCAAATCTATCATCAGGATGAATTAAGTTCGCAATTTCAGCTGGTGAAAAAGAGAATAGTTCTTGACTAGAAAAACCCGTCATTCTTTCCATCGCTGAGTTGGCAAAGACAATACGAGGTTTAGGTCCTTCAACGATAATTACTCCTTGAGACATGTCTTCTATTAGTCTTCGGTACTTTTGTTCGGAATCAGCCAGCAGCTTCTTCGACCTTTTGCGTTCTATTGTTTTATAGAGAGCATGTGACAACTCGCCGTAAACAGTTTCTGGGTCGCCGGCTTTGTTTATGTAAGCGTCTGAACCAAGGTTTAGAGCTTTTATAGCTACTTCTTCTCTGCCTTTTCCAGTGAATAAGATAAATGGGATTTCATTCCTTGCTTCCCTTAACTCTTTTAAGAACTCCAACCCGTTTTTTTGGGACATGTCGTAATCAGAAACAATCACATCATAGTTGAAAGTTGCCAGTTTCTTGTACGCGTCATCAACGCAACAGGAATGGTCAATTTCGAAATTACCCATATCCATCAAGATTTGCTTTGAGATTTCTAGAATTGAAGTGTCATCGTCTACGTGTAAAATATGTATAAGATCAGCTTTACTAGAAGAAGCTAAATCTTTCAAACTTACAGTAATTTGTTGCGTTTGATTGTTAGTTTGCATCAGTCTATTCTCGGATTAACCAACTTCTAATGAATTTGTTATAAAGACGTTATGGATTCAAAATACTGAGCAGTAAATTCTTTGTTCAGCTTAACGATCTTCCTAATGTTTGAAATATCAGTCAAAATAGATTCCGTTGCAAGAACTGCATTTTGACCGGTGAACAATTTAACATATGCAAATTATCACTGAAGAATGTAAAGCAACAAAAAGGCGCTACTTCAAACAAGTTGCGCGTGACGAAAATCTTTTAATTGTTAAGGCGGTGGGTAAAAAGTGCGCATAGTAAAATTATAATCGGTAACGTCTTTTTGGTAACTGACTGAACTGACCCCACCAAACCCCGTTTTAACTAAGAGGTTACCGTCATTCTGCTGAAATGAAAGATTTACATAGAAATCTGAGATGTTTTGGTCTACTATGAACTCTGCTTGTCTGCTTTGTTTCTCGCCAGGTTGCAGTGTAAATGTGAACTCAACAGTCTGATTATCGACCACCTGAAAGGGCAAACTTGTTTTCGAAGAAAAATGTGCGTTCAAAAATGAAAGCTTAAGATCAAAAGTTCCCTGTAAATGCCCAATGTTTTCGCAAAATATTGTTAATGAATTGTCTCCGGTTTGAGTTGAATAAGGTGCGACTATCCAATAGTTAATAGAAGCTTCGTTATACCAAATAGCTCCGACACAAGCAATCACAATTACAACAGCCAGAACGGATGCGGTAACGATCTTAAAATGTTTTCTTAAGACAAGAGCTACGCCGACACCGATAAAAACGGCCAGCAAGGCAATTACTGCCAAAATAACGTTTAAGTCGATTGGTTGTAGGGCAACGCTGAATGGCGGCATACGTGAAAACGCATTTATTCCTTTACTTGTTGGCAAAATTGAAAACGCGAAGAGAAAACTCCCTGCTATCAAAAATACAAGCGCTGCTTTAGTCTCTATTTTTCTCATCTAAATGATGCCAACTTGTTGCTAAATAATTTACTTGCTTTTGTTATTTAACTTTAGGCTTCGAACACAAATTTGGTTAGAATTCATCAGAAATCACGAATTAACCAAACATTAGCTGGGTTTAAATTATCAAATCACCCTCAAATTGTTAAAACTCATCTGAGAAACAATCAATATCACAATCGTGAAAACGTAGACCATTCATCTTGTGTCAGGCTCCTTTTTCCCCTAGGGATGCCAAGGCTTTGCTTTTTCCCATTCGTAATTGAATAGGTCTTGAGCAAATTTGTGGAAGGATGGGTCTTCGCCAACAAACGCATCATAGCTCCATGTGCCGTCATTTCGCTTGATTGTCAATACCGCTGCCTTATCTGTTACGCCTACGTGACCATGAATATTCAAAGTCGACCTCATTTCTGGCAGTCGCTCCAACGACTGAAGCTTCAATTTTGCTTTGGGAAGATAACTTTCATATACTATCCACCTTACTTTCAAGCCCTCGTTTAAACGTTGAAGCTCCATATCGAGCATAGTTTCCAATCCTACAACAACCGCGTCAATCTTCTTTTCTGCGTTCTTGAACATCTGGCAAACCCAGTTCAGGGTTTCAACTGTCGATCGAATTAAAGTGGCACTCGAAAGTTCTCCAAACCTAGCGCAAAACTCGGAAGGTAGCTGATATGCGTCGTGGTCTAGGAAGTACTCCATATTTCTGTTTATGAAGCCCATTTGTAA
>DATIXS010000237.1:0-2823 GCA_035518335.1 Candidatus Acidiferrum sp. | reverse complement strand
GGCTAGGCGAGACTGACATTAGACAACTCCATAGCTTGCACTCTTCTCTTAAGCTTGAGATATAAAACTTTAGCGCTTTTCAAAAATAGAGCAATCAGTGGTTCAGCTATTTTTTTAAGAACAAAGCATGGTAACTTTTCGGCAAAATGTGGTTTTTCAATTATTTGTAGTTTTGAGTTATCGCTTGCTACATTTTGAAATTCTAAATTGATTTATTAGGAAGTTTTGCGTAGTAGTGGAGTAACGTTCCCAGTCCAAAAGACAGTAAGAACGTTACCTCGCAATGAAAATAAAAAGGAGTTGATATATATGGCAGAAAAACCAAATGATGTAATCTTCGTTGGAAACAAACCACCCATGAGCTATGTACTCGCTATCATAACAGCATTCTCTTCAGGTGCAGGGAAAGAAATTACCCTAAAAGCAAGAGGACAAGCAATTACTACCGCTGTTGACGTTGCAGAAATTACAAGAAGCCGCTTCCTAAAAGACCTCAAAGTAACAAAGATCGCAATCGGCACCGCAGAGATGCCACCAAGAGAAGGCGAAAACAGGTCTCGAATGGTTTCAACGATAGAAATTACTCTTACAAAAGAGTAAACCATGGCGAACAAAAACCATTAACCTGGGAGTATAAGCTCTCCAATCTTTTTACATTAAATTTTTTGTACTTATTTTTTTAGGTAAATCTCAACTTTTTCCACAATGTCTTTGAAAGCTTTAGCTGCAGAGGAACCCTTGTGCGCAATTATAAACGGATGGCCTTTATCAGAATCCACTCCTACAGTGGGATCAATCGGAATGCTGCCTAGAAAGGGAACACCAGCTTCTTGAGCCATCTTTTTGCCGCCGCCTGACTGGAAAATCTCGGTTCTCTTTCCACAATGGGGGCAAACAAAACCGCTCATGTTTTCTACAACGCCAATTATAGGCATCTTTAATCGTTCAGCGAAAGTGATTGCCTTCTTGACCACTGTGCTTGAAAGGCCGGTTGGCATGGTGACAATTACAACTCCGTCCATTTCTGGGAGAAGCTGCGCAATGCTGAGTGGTTCATCACCGGTTCCAGGAGGCAAATCGATGAATAGAAAATCAAGTTCGCCCCAAACAATATCTGAGAGGAACTGGCGAATTGCCCTCATCTTTAAAGGTCCACGCCAGATTGTAGGCGCTTCCTCTGGCAGAAAGAAATCAATAGACATGACTTCCATTCCTAATGGGCCGTCAACTGGGAAAACTCCTAAGGCACCAGTTTTTACTGTTTGACCTTCTAAACCGAGAAGTTTAGGAACACTTGGCCCATGAATATCTGCGTCTAAAATGCCTACTTTATTTCCCATCTGTGCAAATGAAGCTGCGAGATTTACAGTTACTGTGCTCTTTCCTACTCCGCCTTTGCCACTTATAACAGCAATTTTGTGTTTTATTTTAGCCATTTTGTCTTTTAGATTCTGTTGTGATTCTGTTTGCTGATTCTTGTAAGCTTCAAGCTGAGCTAAATTTCTTTCAAGAGCCATTAAAAACACCGATGCAGAAGTTGTTAAGGTTTGATTCTTAAGTGAGCTAAAAAAGTTTGCGGTTGGTTAGATAGCGCATCGTTGATAAATTACTAGCTAAGTTTGTAACCAATTTTTCGTAGAAAGCCGCGGCGTTCATTGATGTCAGCCTCAGTTTCTATGCCTTTGGTTTTTAATCCATCAACCACACCAATAATGCCTCTTCCTTGAGTTGTCTCAGCAACTATCACTTCCAAAGGGTTAGCGGTAGCCGCATAAATTGTGCACACTTCAGGTACCATTTTGATTTTTTCAAGAACGTTAAGCGGATAAGCATTCTTAATGTAAATGAGAAAACTGTGACCACAACTAATTTCAAAAGCTTTCTGTGCGGCTAAACGCCGCAGATCTTTATCGTTTCCCTCATGACGGACAAGACAAGGTCCAGAACTCTCGCAAAAACCTAAGCCGAACTTAATGTTGGGCACAGAATTAACTAGCGCTTCATATAGGTCTTCAGCAGTTTTTATGAAATGTGCCATGCCAATGATTATATTACAATCGTTGGGTGGATCGATTCTTATTGTACTCAGCTCCAATTTTAAGCCTTCCAAATTACTGTTAAGGTTTTTTTGGAATATAATGTTTTAACCAATCCCCTTTTTCTTAAGGCTGGCAAAACCTAAATATCAAAGAAATGTATCTGATTCGGGAATACGCGGGCTGGTAGTTCAGCTGGTATGAACGCTTGACTTGCACTCAAGAGGTCGGGGGTTCAAATCCCCCCCAGTCCATTAGAATAACTCCCGGACATTTTGGGGATTTATTTTCTTTTTCTGAATAGCTTGTTGCCGCTGAAGTCGCAGACAAATTCAAAGCCAGCTTCGATTAGTTGACAAGATTCCAATTCAGAGTGTGCGACTCGGGCTGTGAAGTCGTCATCTTTGAACGTGACCAGTTGAGTATAGAGAAGTGTGTTGTTGATTGATTTGTGACCAAGGATTTCTTTGACATGCAATATATCTTTGGTTTTGTGGTACTCAGTTGTTGCTTTCCAATGTCTGAACGTGTGAAAGTGAATTTGCATTAGTCTTGGATTCTTGAGCTTGTAAGCGATTTTTTTGCGTTGCCGTGAATAGTTCCTAATCCATGCATCTGTGTTGTAGGTGAAGACACGTTGGGTATTCTGTGGCATCGCATTTAGCATGCTTACAAGTTTGTTGGAGATTGGCAAGTTTCTTGGGTTGCTGTTTTTTTCCGGAATCACTCGTACACAATTATTAACCAAGTCAATGTCTGACCATTTTAGTTGGCATGCCTCGCCTGA
>DATIXS010000236.1:0-6238 GCA_035518335.1 Candidatus Acidiferrum sp. | reverse complement strand
AGCAAAACAGAAACCCTGTGAACAATGTGAAACCTACCCAATCGATGTGCCTATCTTTATCCAGAAGTGCGGTCTCCTGAAGCTGCCTTCTAGCCCAAAATGTTCCAAAAATCCCAATCGGAATGTTTATGTAGAATAATGCTCGCCAATCAAAAAAAGAAAGGATTAAGCCGCTAAGAGTTAAACCTAAGAGTGCTCCTGCTCGAAAAGCAATTTGGTTTATGCCTAAGAATAGTCCTAATTGGTTTCTTGGCGCTGAGTCTGTTGCTATGGCGATGCTATTTGTGAATACTAATGCTGCGCCTATTCCCTGTACTCCTCGAAAGATAATGACTTCGGTTGGGTTTTGACCTAGACTAGTCAAAGCTGAACCAACAGTGAATAAGGCAAAGCCGTATGTGTATATTTTTACTCTTCCAAAAATGTCGCCTAACCGTCCAATTACGGAAAGCGTTAATGTGTTAGTCAAAACGTATGCTTGAGTTATCCAAATTGCCTGTTCAATATTTGCTTTTAATTGCTGCGAAACTTGGGGTAGACCGATTATTACTATTCTGGTGTCCAAACCAACCATTAAAATTCCGATTGTTGTAACTGTTAACGCTACCCACTTATATTGCATAAAAACCATGTCCAAAATGTAGTGCGGCTGATCCGCAATTATCTAATTGATCTTCAAGTAATTAACTTTTCAGTGTCAACTAATTAACAACAGTTTGGCGCTCTTTTTTGGTTAAGAGCAGGTAATTAGAATAAACTTTACCCGAATTTTCTAAAGCAAATAGAAAGAAGTTACGTTTTCTTTTCCTTTGTTTCAAAATTCTGCTTTAGAAACGCCATTGAGTTTGCTGGCAAATCTGCTTCAATAATTAGATTTGGTCCTACCCAGCTGTTTGCTCCTACTTTTACTCCTGGCATAAACAGCGACTTAATTCCCGTTTTTACATTGTCACCCAGCACTGCGCCGAGTTTTCGTCTGCCAGTGTTAACTAATTGATCTTTCACTATCATTTTTATTGATCCTGAATCGAAACGATAATTGGCGATCACAGTCCCTGCGCCCAAGTTGCAGTGCTCTCCAAGAATGCTGTCGCCAACATAAGACAAATGTCCAACGTGTGTTTGGTCCATGATAATGCTATTCTTGATTTCGCAAGCGTTGCCTACGCGGACCTGTTTACCTAAACTTGTTCCTGGCCGAATGTAACAGTTTGGGCCAATGTCGCATTCTTCATCAACAAAGCAGGGTCCTTCGATATATGCACCTGATCGAATGCGGGCTGACTCCGCCACGTGAACTGGACCAATAATATGTGCGCCCTGCTCAATTGTTCCCAAAACTTGAAGGTCCGTGCGTTTGAGCGCCCAATTGTTAGCATCAAGCAAATCCCAAGGTCGGCCTACATCAAACCAATCATCTTTTGAGAGTTCAGAAGCTAAAACTATTTTGTCTCCAGCGGCAAGCATATTTACAGCGTCAGTAAGTTCAAGCTCTTTTCTCTTGGAATAGCCAATTTTTTTTAGCTTGTCAAAGATTTCGTGCGAAAAAACGTAAACTCCAGCATTAGCTAGGTTTGAAGGAGCTTTTCCAGCTGCAGGCTTCTCTACTATACGCTTAACTTTTTTCTCTTCGTCAAGTTCAACAATTCCATAGCTTTCAGGTTTATCGACCGGTACAACACCCATTACCACAGAGGTTTTCTTTGGTTTGTATGACTTCAAAACTTTCTTTATCGTGTCCAAACCGAATAATAAGTCACCATAGATCAGAACAAAATCATCATTTACATAAGGTTCAACGATTTCAGTTGCGTTTCCTGTTCCAAGAACCTCTTCTTGCTCGACATAGTTAATACTTAAACCAAATGCTTCGCCGTCACCAAAGTATTGGCGAATTGCATCGCCCATATAATGTGTAACAATAATAACCTCAGTAATTCCTGCTAGCTTTACAGCTTCTAAACAAAACTGCAAAATTGGTTTTCCACCGACCTTAATCAAATGCTTAGGGCGCGTCCCTGTTATTGGCAAAAGCCTTACGCCTTCGCCAGCTGCAAGCAACACTGCTTTCATTTCATTTCAACCTCAACTTGTTTCTTTATTAAGGCTGTAGCCTTTGCAGTTATATTATTTGCCACAACTAAGGATTCTCCTTCAACAGTCAAACGGATTAGAGGTTCAGTCCCAGAAGCTCTAACTAAAAGCCAACCGTCTTTTAGCGCTAACCGGACGCCGTCAACAGTTGAAAAATCAAGATAAGCTGGAAAAGCTGTCTTTAATTCGTCACCGACTCTTTCAACTATCTTGTACTTCTGTTCATTCTTGCACGTGATGTTTTCACGTTGGGTAACATATTCTGGGACTTTAGAGATAAACTGGCTTAATGACTTGTTTTCTTCTTCTAACGCTTTTAACATCATTGCAGCAGAAATGGGGCCGTCGGGGCAGTAATGATGCTTAGGATGTACCCATGCTCCGCATGGTTCACCGCCGAAAACTGCATTTGACTTTTTTATGGCTTCTGAAACGTAAATGTCTCCAACTTTAGTGCGGATTACTTTGCCTCCTTGCGCGTGTACCATTGTTTCAACACACATTGATGCTTCAACATTTGTAACTACTACTTTACCATTATTTCGTTTCATAGAATAGGCAGAGAAGGCTGCTAGTGAACGATCGAAATTGACGAAAATTCCTCTTTCATCAATGAATGCTACTCGGTCACCGTCCCCGTCAAAAGCTATACCTAAATCCGCGCCGAGATTTTTGACCACGCTTGACAAATTCTTGAGTGATTCTGCAGTCGGCTCAGATTTTCTCGCTGGGAAATATCCGTCCGGTTGAGCATTTAGGGCAGTTACCTTGCAACCCATGGATTTGAGCATTTTAGGGGCAATATCAAAGGTTGCGCCACATCCTGTGTCAACCACCACATGCCAATTCCTCTGAAGTGAGACAGCTTTGAGTGCCATTTCCAAATAAGCTTCAGCTGCATCAACAGCAGTTGTTTTGCCTAATTTTCGCCAATCTGCCAACTCAAAAGTTTCTTCGTCAACAATTTTTTCAACAGCATCTTGGTCTTCGTCAGTATAGGAGAGGGTGTCGCCTTTGAAGACTTTGATTCCGTTATATTGTGGAGGATTATGTGATGCTGTCAGCATGAAACCGACTTCTGCCCTTAACGTTTTGGCGGCATATGCTAGAGTGGGTGTAGGAACCATGCCAGCTAACAATACATCTGTTCCAGTTGAAAGTAGACTTGAAACCAACGCATCTTCTAGCATGTTTCCTGAAACTCTCGTGTCACGGGCTACAATTGCTTTTTTAGCTTTAGCATGTGTTGCTACGGCTAAGCCAACTTTGCATGCGAGTTGAGGTGTCAATTCAACGTTTGCTAAGCCTCTTACGCCTGAGCTGCCAAACAGTTTGGCCATCGTTCTGCACCTTTGAAAGTGTTATCCTTACTTGATGATAAAGTTTGCACACCTAAAAAATTTTACATCATCATTCAACGCCTAATCACTCTCCACTAAAACCCCATTAAATAACCAGTGAACTTATGTTTTATTGAGACTCTAAAACATCAAGGTAAAAGTAACTTTAAGCCAAAAGAGTTTGATTTCTGCTTTTGACATCTATGATTGGACCTTCAGACCGCAAAAACACGCGAATAAACGCAGAAACACGCAGAAACCATTACAAACACTCAGAAACACGCGAAAACCCTCAATCTGCAATACATCCAAACCCTAAACCAAAAGAGCAACCCAAACCAGTTTGAACAAAAAAAAGATCCATTCAAATCTAACAAATTGCTATGCATGGAAAACAATGACTTCAATTAGAATTACATATCGGGCAAAGTGTTATCCCTAAGAAATATGGAAAGTTTTGTCCAACTTGGATGTTTTCCATCTGCATCTGAAAGATAACAGGCCGCAACAGCGTTGGCCAACATCAGACGGCACTCGTCTGATAAACCATTTCGATCACCAATGATGTTTCCTGCAGTCCAGGCATCACCTGCCCCAGTCGACCGCAAAACATTAACTTTGAATGTGGGAGCCATAACTTCTTTTTTACCTTTTAGACTGGCGGAAAAGAAGGTGGTATGCAAGTCAATTCTTGAAGTCAAACGCCTTGACAGAACTCGGGCAGCTTCCATAGCTAATTCTGCAAAACTCAAAACATCTTTTCTAGAATCGAACTTCTTGTCCAGCAATGAGGCATAGGTTATAGCTTCATTCTCGTTTACACTTAAGATATCTACTTGATCAGATTTCAACAATGTTTGAATCAGCTCCCCAATTTTGATGCGATTAGGCGTTGGGTCGGCTGTATCGAAGTAAGTCTTGCTTTTGTCTTTCGATTTTGTTCTGCCGAAAACCGATTGTGCCAATGTTGTGCCGAACTTTAATGTTCCTGCCCAGTTGAAAAGGCATGTATAATCAGATGCTTCAATTAAGCCAAAATCATCCTCATTGAGGTCGTTCGGTCCAAAATCTTCCAGCGACCCTAAATCACGAATCATAACGTTGGTTTTCTGGTTTCCATTTTGGAATTCTAAAGCAGTGGTTATTGAGGCTTTGTCTCGAATTTTTATGTGTGAAGTGTCTATCTGCGTGTCTTCAAAGTAGTACTTTATTTGTTGCAAGCCATATTCGCTCGTGCAAATAATAGGCGTAACAATTGCGCCCAATTTGCTTAGAGCTGAGGTAACATTGATTGCGTTTCCTCCACGCAGATCAGTTTGAGGGACACCGTCGATACTTCCCCCTTTCCGTTCAGCCACCTCTGCAATTAGGTTTGAAAATTCTTCATAATTCCATTTTAAGTTGATTAGTCGATCGAGAAAGAAATCCGGCAAAACCACAACTCTGCATTCTTTAGGTTTTTGCTGCAGGAAATATTTCAGTTCGTTTCCGCACTGTGCAATGGTCAATTCAAGGCCCTTTACCTTGTATTTCCGCAAGCCTAAAATAACCTTTTGATTAAATTGAATGAAGGATATCTGGGAATGGGGTAAAGGGGATTGAACTTTAAAACAGAAGTTAGTTTACTTGCGCTTTCTATAACCTTGTTTGTTGTGAGTACTTTCTTTTTTTCATATCAAAACGGTAGTGCAACCTACCTTTCTTTAACTTCGTATCCATATCGAGGGTATGCGCTTGCATTTGTTGGCTTTGGCTCAGCTCTTATGGTAACTGCATCGCTCTCTTACACAAAACGTAGCAAAAACATCCTTCAATAATCGTTTTTTTTAGCCCATAACAAATCTGACAAATAACCACACTATATCTCCAAAAACTAAAGCAGCAATTAACCCTGCAGTAATGAATATCAACATAGGTAATCCAGGCGTCGCCCAAACATAATTGTCTATTTTTCCAGCAGCAGCAGCGTTTGATAAGCGTTGAACAATTTTGTCCCTTCCTTCATCATGTGGTACCACTACAAGCTTTCTTTCTAAGCCGTTCTCATCTTTGTCCTCAACGTCTTCCATTGGAAAAATATGCCACTTCGCCTTCAACTTGTCCACCGTAACTTTGTAGCCGGTGATTAGGATAAGTATTTTTTTTCCAATTGATTCTTTGGCAAGTGTTCCTGCAAACATTTTTTTGCCTGTTTTTCTGTGCCAAACAACATTTCGACCAACAATGTAAATGGCACTTACAGCTGCGAATAACACGCCGTTACCGAAGATTGTTACCGGAAATATGACTTGTGAAGTAGGCGACAAACCTGATGCATAAAGAGGTGTTGACAGAATAACTGGAGCAAACGGCAAAGCAACGGCAATACACATCAGAGCTTTTGAGTCAGCCCCGCCAAATCCTCCCGAATAAAAAAGAAGAAATGCCAATCCTATGGTAAAACCAACGCTAATTCCAAAAAGAGGCAGCTTTGAAGTTTCAAAAAGCAAAAGTTCTGCCAGGGAAAGTGCAAAAGCAATTGGTCCATAGATTACCCATACTTTGTTGCTTACTTCTCGGACTTTGTAATCTCTCCATGATGCGTAAATCAGGAAGGCTGCGGTCACTGCCACACTTGCCGCGGTTAAGATTAATTGAAGGTTCAATTCTAATCCCTGTTATGTCTTCTTTCTGTTTGCTCATGTAAAATGCTCTGCTTTAATATTTATCATATGGATATAAGATAATTAGTCAAAATAAGTATTAGGAACAGATAGCTATTAAGTCGCTTCTTCACTTTTTTACAGAGCTGAAATTAAGATGTG